>JAFUBF010000270.1 GCA_017460325.1 Clostridia bacterium
CCTTCCCGGCGAGCGTATCGGGTATCTGGCGGTCAACCCCGCCTGCGGCTGCTCCGACATGCTGGTTCAGATGTGCGGGCAGATCTCCCGCGGCATCGGGCATAACTGCCCCTCCTCCCTGATGCAGCTGACCGTCGCCGATACCTGTGATCTCACCTCCGATCTCAGCGTCTACGAGACCAACATGAATCTCCTTTATGACGCCCTGACCGATCTGGGGCTTGAAATCGTCCGCCCCGGCGGCACCTTCTACATGATGCCCAAATGTCCGGAGCAGGATTCCAACGCCTTTTCCCGGAAAGCGCTCCGTTACAACCTGGTGCTCGTTCCCTGTGACAGCTTCTCCCTTCCCGGCTATTTCCGCATTGCCTACTGCACGGATACCGGAAAAGTGGAACGTTCCCTGGATGCTTTCCGCAAATTCATCCGCTCTGAATACTGATTCCGTGTCACAGGGCAGAGAGGTTTCCCGCCTCTCTGCCCTTTTCGCATCCCGTCCCTTCAATACCCACCAATTTCATCCCTTTTCGCTTTCATCTTTTTAACAAATCTTTGCGAAAAGCGACGGTTGTCATTTACGAGTTCTGAATTTTCCGCTATACTACCACAAACCTTTTGTATTGTTTTCGTTTACGGAGAATGTTTCCGGGAAGGAGGCCAGGGATGAAACTGTATCTGACCGGCAAACCCTGTTCGCAGGAACGCCACTGTTATTATGTTCAGGGAAGTCATATTTCCTTTATTGTCGACTGCGGCTTTCAGCGCCGGTATCCGGGAGATGAGCTTCCGCATCTGACCGAGGAGCAGATCCGCAGCGCTTCCTATCTGTTTCTCACACACTCTCACGAGAATCAGTCCGGTGCGCTTCCCTTTCTGCTTTCCAACGGATTTAACGGACGGATCGTTCTGACCACGGAAACTGCCCGGCAGCTGACCATCCCCTTTGATGATATCCTGATTCTTGAGGCACTCAGCCTCCCGTATGATCCGTTCCAGCTCCCCGGCGGTCTTAAGGTCGTCTGGGGTCGGAGCGGCCACTGTTCCGGCAGCGCCTGGTTCCGTTTCGAGGAAAACGGACGCAGCATTTTCTTTTCCGGGGACTACTACGCCGGCGCCCGGGTTCATGCCATTGATCCGATTGTCGGTATCCGGGCAGACCTGGCCGTCCTCGACTGCGATTACGGTCTTGAAAGCGGAAATACACGGGCATCTCAGGTATCAAAGCTGGCCTCTGTCATTTCAGATGCGCTGACTGACGGCCGCCCGATCCTCCTGCCGGTCCCGAAGTTCGGGCGCGGCATCGGGATCATGACCTGCCTGTGCGAGAAATTCCCTTTCACGGACATCTTTGCCGACACCCACTTCATCACGGAACTCGGGCACCTGGATGCCTCTGCCCTGTGGGTCCGGCCCGATTTTCAGGAAATGCTGAATACCCTCTATATCCGGACCATTCCCGAGGATTTTATCGCCCTTGGCATCTACTTTATCAGCGATCCTCAGATGGACAACCCCGAGACGCGTCAGCTGGCTGCCCGCATCATGGAATGCGGCGGAATCGTCATCTTTACCGGTACGGTGGAACCGAATTCCCGCGCCTCCCTCATGCTCCATTCCGGTCAGGCCCAGCTCATCCGGTACGGGGTCCACTGCACCCAGGAGGACATGCTGCAGATTGCAGCCCAGAACACCTTTCACCGGATCATCGCCTATAATTCCGACTATTCCCCGAAACACCCTGTCTATGAGGTCTGATTCCCTTCCGGGACTCTTTTTTCTCCCATCCGTTAAACAAGCGCAGGCCGCAATAGAGCAGCCTGCGCTTTTGGTTTATTTTTCCTCTGCGAGTTTCAGTTCATCCAGCAGTGCACCGGGCATTTTATCCCTGGCACAGGTCCGGGTGTGCCGGACAGGCAGTCCGGGGAGTTTCTTGATGACATCCGGTTCCTTCGTCCCGGTCAGTGCCGAGAGTTTCACGCAGCACTCAAAATCATCCATTCTGTCAATATCCAGACCGCCAATGGCCGAAAGGACAGCGGGGCCAAACTTGTACGGGCTGGCCGTTGATACAATCACGTTTTTGCGGGTATCCCCCGTTCGGTCCACATACTCCCCCAGTACAGCCGATGCCACGGCCGTATGCGTGTCCATGAGGTAATGCTGGTCATGCCAGCGCTTCCAGATCTCCGCCTCAAGGGCAACCTCATCCGCATATCCGCCGGCATAGACGGCCTGAAGACGGTTCCGCATTCCCTCATCAATCTGATAGCGTTTCTCCGTTGCCAGCTGATGCATGAACGCAGCCGTTTTCTCCGGATCATCCCCCGTCAGTGTGAAGATGAGACGCTCCAGATTGGAGGAGATCAGGATGTCCATGGACGGGGCAACCGTCTTATAGAAAGGTCTGTCCGAAATATCATAAACACCCGTCTCAATGAAGTCGGTCAGGACATTGTTCGCATTGCTGGCACAGATGAGCCGGCCCACCGGCAGACCCGCACGCCTTGCATAATCTGCCGCCAGAATGTCCCCGAAATTGCCGGTGGGAACACAGAAGTTCACTTCCTCGCCCGGCCGGATCTGCCCATCCCGGATAAGATCGGCATACGCGGAGAAATAGTAGACAATCTGCGGAACGAGGCGACCGAAGTTGATGGAGTTGGCGGAAGAGAGTACTCTTCCCTGCCGGTCCATCTCACGGGCAAACTCGCTGCTTCCGAAAATACGCTTGACTCCGCTCTGCGCATCATCAAAGTTCCCGTCCACGGCGATCACGTGAGTATTCCGTCCGCCCGTGGTCACCATCTGCAGCCGCTGCGCCTGGCTGACTCCGTCCTTCGGGTAAAAGACGGCACACCGGGTTCCCGGGACATCCAGGAATCCCTCCAGGGCCGCCTTCCCGGTATCCCCGCTGGTGGCCACCAGAATAAAGATTTCCCGTTTCTCCCCGTTCTTGCCCGCACTGAGCGTCAGGAGATACGGAAGAAGCTGCAGTGCCATATCCTTGAAAGCCAGCGTGGGACCATGCCAGAGTTCAAGCGAATAGGTGTTCTCATCCAGCTTCACCAGGGGCGCGATCCGGGCATCATCAAAGCCCGTCCCGTATGCACCGTGGATGGCCTCTTTCAGCTCATCCACCGTAAAGTCCGGCAGGAATCCGCTGAGAATGCGCAGTGCGCGTTCTTCGTAAGGCGCCTCTGCCAGTTCCATAATGGTTTCCAGTGAAAACTCAGGAAATGTCTCCGGTACATACAGTCCGCCATCCGGCGCCAGTCCGCGTAAAATAGCCTCTGAAGGCTGAACACGTTCATTTCCTCTTGTCGATCTCATGCTGTTATCCCCCATAAGCGGCCCAGTGCCCGGACCTTTCCGATCCGTCGGCAGCCGCCGTTCCTGTTCAAAACAGTTTTCTCTAAACGTCGCCCGATTATACACGCGCCCCCTTCGGAAAGTCAATACACATTGCGACCGGCGTCGCGCTTTCCCACCGGGCTCCGGATAAAAAAACTGCTTCTCCGCCGAACGGAAAAGCAGCTCTTCAGTTAACCGAAAATCAGATCAGGTACTGGCGGATGCTTTCCGGAACATTTGCCGGATCATCGCTGTAACTGATGACCACATCACAGCCCGCGTGAGCAGTCAGTTTCTCCAGCTTGGCGAAGAAGTCAAGAAGCTGCTGTTCATCTGCCTGAAGCAGTTTGAGGAAGCTGTCGATGTACAGAACGTCAATATCATAATTGCCCGCAAGAATGCCAGCAATGAACCCATAAAAAGGCACAGCACCCTTTACTGAATACTCACTTGCGTCGATAAACCGGATCTGCGGTTTCAGACTCAGTGTATAATCCTTGTTAATATCAATAAAGAGAACATAGCCTTTCGCATCCTTTACAGAGTTGTTTGCCATATCCAGGATGCGCTTGGTCTTGCCGGAGCCTTTCTTTCCAAAGATGATTTGGATCACGGTCAATACCTTCCTTTCATATTTCGATGACACCATTATAGCGGAATTTCTCATTCATGACTAGACCCAAACCTGTTTTTCTCCCGCAAAATGTTCGTCTTTTGGCCGTAAAATATCTGTTTTTCAGCGGCGGGACTTGTTTTTTCTGTGATTTCATGATATAAAACATTTGTGTTTTTTTGCAATTTTGCAGAAAGAACGCCATCCGAAATCCGTTTGACGCGAAATATCCACAAACAAAAAAGAAGGTCATGTTTATGAAGAAAGTGACGCTTTTCTCTCTTTGCCTGCTCCTGATTCTTCTGTCCACTGTTGCATTCGGGCAGGTTCAGCCCTGCTACTGGCAGCTGAGCGCCATTGAAACGGCACAGGATCTGAAACCGTTTAACGGCAATGCAGTTGGCAGCACCAGCATCGCCCCGACAACCGAAACAGATCCCATTCAGATGATGGGTCTGGTTTCCGGTTCTCAGACGGTCCGAATTCAGGTAAATACCACCCGGAATATGAGCTCTCTTTCTCCCAATGAGCCGCGTTCCGCCACCGGTGTGTATCAGATCTCCGGCATTCCGGTCATCGTTTCCGGAAATGCACAGCTGACCGTAACCGCCAGCACCACTGCGGATATCTATTCCTTCTATTTGTTTGCGACGCTGTCCGCTAACGGGAAGCAGCTTGCACGGATTCGGGACAACACGTCCTGCGTCCTCCGTCTTCCCTTCCCCTCGCAGGCCAATCCGGGCGACACCTACCGGATTACGCTCCATGCTCAGGAGGGCAATCAGCTTATTTCCCAGAAGCTTTCCTATGTATATAAAGCCATTCCCGGCAATATCCTTCTTGACTCAGCCGGCAATACCCTTATCTTTGACGGTAAAGGGAACGAAACCGACCGTTTTTCCAGGACCCTCAAGGATAACCTGCCGAATCTTGTCTCGGAGATCAGCGGGAATGACGGTGTCGTTTTCTCCAGCGCCCAGAATGATGATGGAAGTGTCGTGGCCAGCTTTTCCCCTGACAGCGGGATGAGCACCGGCGAGATCCTTTCCATTCTCCGTGCTCTCCAGGAAAACTCCCAGCGCACCTCTTCCGATAGCGCCCCGTCTTCGGGTTCCACTTCGCAGAGCGGCAATCCCCCGTCCACGGGTTCCGCTTCGCAGAGCGTCAATACTCCATCTGCAGCCTCCACTTCACAGACCGGAAGTTCGACTTCTACGGGTACTGCTTCGCAGACCGGCAATACTCCATCTGCAGTTTCCGCTTCGCAGAGCAGCAATACCCCATCCACGGATTCCGCTTCGCAGAACGGCAATACCCTGTCTGCAGGTTCCTCTTCACAGACCGACAATAACACGTCTGTAGATTCTACTTCGCAGAGCAGCAATACCCCGTCCGCAGATTCCACTTCGCAGAGTGCGAATGTCCCGTCTGCAGGTTCCTCTTCGCAGGCCGACAATAACGCGTCTGCAGGTTCCACTTCACAGGACGGGAGTTCCCCGTCTACGGTTTCTGTTTCCCAGAGCGGCATTGCCCCGTCTGATTCAGAAGTCACTGTTCTTACACCTGCGGAAACTTCCACTCAGGGAACATCGTCCTCTGATGGCGCCGCCGGTACGCCGGTTCAGCTGACCGACGGTTCTTCCGTTGAAAAAAGCATCGACAGCCTTCCGGATCTGACCGTTCCGAATGCGGATCAGCAGTTTGAGACTCCCGCCTCCGGTGACAACGCTGTTGCGGGTACACAGAACGGCCCCGATACCACATCGTCCACACACAGTGCATTTGTTCCGGGCCCCGATGCCGACAGGACGCCTGATCCCTCTGTCCCCGGAACCTCTGGCGGAAACGCACCGGTTCCTCCGTCCGTTTTCCGCAACATCGGCTTTGACATGCCCGGTCTTTCCTCAGATGGCAAGACCAGTACCATCTGGATCGACAAGGATGCGAACCTCTCAGATGAAGTTCTGTCCTATCTCATCCAGTCTGCCGGCGGTGCATCTGTTTCCTCTGCCGGACTTGCGCAGGCCATTGAATCCGGCTCTGTTTCCGTTCTCAGCGAAACAACGGCCTCGCCGGCCCCGCTCTCTCTTGAGTCTGCTATCCGACTTACCGAGGAGCAACATCCCACTTCCGCTCCGGAAACCACACCGGCATCCATCTCTCCGTCAGAAACACCTGTCGTTTCATCCGATAGACCCACTGCCCAGGCAACGGTGATTTACAGTGATCATCCCGAAGCCGTTGTTCTGCGCTCCGATACCATCATTACCGGTAAACAGCTTTCCGACATTCTGACTCTTCTTTCGGATGCTGTCGATCACCAGAACCAGTACAACACGATTTTCGGTTCAGGTGCTGCAAGCCGGCATGGCCTGAATGTAACGCCCGATGGAGCTGTCTCCTTCACCCCCTCGGATCCCGGCGCAGCTTCCGTCCTTATCTCTCCGCTTGATAGTAACAACAACCTCCTGGAGATTTATCAGGGAGATGTCTCCGCACTTCTCCGTGAACTTCAGGCCCTTTCAGTCGAACTGAAGGCAACCCCGACGCCGACACCAACTCCGACGCCGACACCAACCCCGACGCCAACTCCGACACCGACGCCAACTCCGACACCGCAGCCGACGCCCGAGCCCACGCCAACACCGTAGCCGACACC
>JAFUBF010000022.1 GCA_017460325.1 Clostridia bacterium
ATGTGCTGGGCATCATTGTTCTGACGGTGGTTACCGGACTTGGCGGTCAGGGCGGGGGCGACAGCGTGCTCATGGTTCTGCTCAAAGTGGTGGCGTTCTTTGCGGGTGCAGTCCTGACCGGTTTGGTTGTTTACCGGGCGATGGAATGGCTGGACTTGAAATTTCCCCATCAGCGGCGGATTCCCATTCTCAGTCTATGTTACTGTCTGCTGCTGGCCTATCTGGCGGAGACCTACTTTGGTATTGCCGATATTACCGGGGCGTATGTGGCCGGCGTGGTTCTGTGCAATCTGACAGACCGTGACTATGTGGAGCGAAAAATTGACATCAGCGCGTACATGGTCTTTGCACCGGCATTCTTTGTTGGAATCGGCCTTAAAACCAGCTTTGCGGCCATGGATGTCAGGCTGGCTCTGTTCAGTATCTGTTTTGTATTGGTTTCAATGATTGGCAAAGTCGTCGGATGCGGCGGATGTGCAAGGCTTCTGGGCTTTAACGGCAAAGACTCCTTCCGGATCGGCAGCGGAATGATGACCCGCGGCGAGGTTGCGCTGATTACCGCACAGAAGGGACTGGCTGTCGGGCTTCTGACCTCTGAATTCTTTACGGCGGTCATTCTCCTGATCCTGGTCAGCTCGGTGGCCACACCCATCATTCTGAAATAAGCGTCTGCAGAGGAAAAGGCCGGCGGAAAGTGACCGGGCAGGGCCTGCGGCATTGACAAAATGTCCGGTGTCGCAGCGGCTCCTGCGACAGATTTCCGGCGTATATGAGGGAGGTTGACGCACCATGATTCATTCTTTTCTGATGATCGGCCAGTCCAATATGGCGGGTCGGGGGAACATCGGGGACGTGGAACCCATTCGTAATCCGGAACTGAAAGTCCTGCGAAACGGACGGTGGCAGCCGTTTTTTACGCCGGTCAACTTCGACCGTCCGTTTTCGGGAATCTCCCTGGCGGAAAGCTTTGCCGATGCCTACCAGCGGGATCACGGGGTGTCGGTTGGCCTGATTCCCTGTGCAGACGGCGGCACGCAGCTGGAACAGTGGAGAGAAGGCAGTCTTCTGTTTGATCACGCCGTCTTCCAGACCAGGCTGGCGGAGCGGACATCCACGGTCGCAGGGATTCTGTGGCACCAGGGAGAATCAGACTGCAAAGCGGGCCGGTGTGAAACCTATCTCGAGAGACTGGAGGCCTTTTATAAGGCACTCACAGGTGCGCTTGGACTGGAAGATGTTCCCTTTATCGTGGGCGGACTGGGGGACTTTCTTTCGGAGAGGGAAGAGGAGAGAGACAGGTATCTATCCATCAACCGACAGCTGCAGTGTTTCGCGGATGCCCATCCCATGACCGGTTTTGCATCGGCCGCGGGACTTGAGGGAAAGCCGGATCATCTTCATTTCTCCGCCGTTTCCCAGCGGCTGTTCGGACTGAGGTATTACGCGGTATTCCGGGACCTGGAGGACAGAGAGCGCGTCTTTCAGGAAAAGCCGTGCGAGGACGATGCACTGAGAACCGGGATTGAGAGTCTGTAGATTTGAGTGAACAGGAGGAAAAAGGTCATGCTGGATGTGGGAACAGTGGCGCCGGAGTTTACGCTGCCGGACCAGAACGGAAAAATGCACAGCCTGTCGGATTACAGGGGACAGAAGGTCGTTCTGTACTTTTATCCGAAGGATATGACAGCCGGCTGTACAGCCCAGGCGTGTTCCTTTGGTGAACTGCTTCCGCAGTTCCGTGAAAAAGGGGCAGTAGTCATCGGTGTCAGCAAGGACAGTGTGGAATCACACAAACGGTTTGAACAGAAGCACGGACTGCCGTTTCCCCTTCTGTCTGATCCGGAAATGGAGGTTATCCGCGCGTACGATGTCGGAAAGCGGAACAGGGACGGCGAACCCGTAAAAGGGGTGATCCGCTCCACCTACCTGATCGATGAAAACGGCCTCATCACCCGGGCGCTGGGAGCGGTCCGGGCAAAGGAAAATGCGGCGCAGATGCTGGACATACTTGAATGAGACAAGACGTCATCTGAACAAATACAGACATTCTCTGTGCCTCTGGCACAGATTCCCTGAGGAACAGGACAGGTGAGCATCCCCGCTTTCACTGCTTTTGCCAGTGAAAGCGGGGATGCTTTTTGACAGGGAAGACGTTGGGCGGAAACGGAAAGGCTGTGAGCAGATGGATCCGGAGGGTTTTCAGAAAC
>JAFUBF010000271.1 GCA_017460325.1 Clostridia bacterium
AGCTGAATTCGACACTTTCAAGCATTTCCATGTCGTTCATGTAATCGCCAAAGGCCATGCCCTCCCCGCGGTCAATCTGCATCCGCCTCATCACTTCCCTGAGGGCAGTCCCCTTATTCACCCCGGGTTCCATCAGATCGATCCAGTCCCTTCCGGAAACCGCATGACTGACCGGGAAGGAAACGTTGTCCAGTTCCCGGGAAAACTGTTCCGCATTCCCCTCCGGCAGGTACAGCGCGATCTTGGCTACCGGGTCCTGTCTCGCCGCCTCCACGAGATCCCCGCAAACCGTCAGCTTCGCGTAAAACCCGTGAATTTCGAGCCATTCCGACTCCCGCTGCTTAAGGACATAATCACTGCCGGCAGAGGAAACCACGGGCACGACAAAGGGAAACCGGGATACAAACGACAGACATTCCCGAACATGCAGGAGGGGCATCGGCTGGGTGAAAAGCAACCGGTTCTCCCGGAAGACCATGGCACCGTTGTCGCAGAGAAAAATCATCTGCGGCAGGATCGTACTGAAATACGTCTGAAGTCCGCCATACGCCCGTCCGCTGCCAATGACCGTCAGAATTCCCGGATGTTCCCGTACCCAGGGAAGGAAATCCGGCGGAAGTTCTTTCCGGGAGTTGAGCAGTGTCCCGTCCATATCAAGTGCAACAAGTCTGATAGCCATAAACCTCTCACTTTCAGGTGACCTGATTTCAGGAACGACGAAGCCTCACACGAGCAGCTGAACAACAGCCATGTAAAACGCCGTTCCGAACAGAATACTCAGAACCACGTTGTGCCATTTGGCCTGGAGAAACGCCACCAGAAGACAGGCGGCAATTTCCGGAATCCCGTGGTCCCGTCCGGTCAGCTCAACGTTCCTCAGGCAATATACACACAGCATTCCGATAGCCGCCGGGGGCAGGGCCTGTCCCAGATACGTAATCACCGCCGGCCGCCGCGCCGGATCCCGGAAGATCACAAACGGAAGAAAACGGAGGAATGCGGTTCCCGCCGCCATAACCAGAATCAGGTAAAGCGCATGCATCACATTTTCCTCCTCTCCCTGACCCGGTTGAGAATCAACAGGACAAAGGTAATCATCAGCATGGCAGGAATCAGAAACCGATCCGGTCCGAAAAGAAGAAGGGCAAGAAGTGACGCACCGACGCCGGTCAGCGCAGAGAGATGATCCCGTCGGGTTGTCCACTGCTCGACAAAGGTTGCCACAAACAGCGCAGTCATGGAAAAGTCAATTCCCGTGGTATCAAAAGGCAGTACATTCCCAAGAATGCTGCCCATGAGACTGCCCAGAATCCAGTAAAGATGATTGAGCAGGGACACCAGAAAGCGGTACGTCTGCGGATCCGTGTCCTCCGGTGTCTGTCCGTCGCACAGCAGCGAGTACGTCTCATCCGTCAGGGCAAAAATCATATAGGGCTTTTTCCGTCCGGCATCGCTGTACAGATCAATCATGGAGATGCTGTAGAACAGATGCCGGGCATTGACAATCAGGGTCGTCAGAAAGGTACTCAGGAGCGACGCGCTGACTGCAATCAGCCCGACCCCGACATACTGCATGGATCCGGCGTAAATCAACGCACTCATCAGAAATGCCCATACGGGACCGTATCCCTTTCCGGCCAGCAGGATGCCAAATCCTATGCCAAGGACGATATACCCCGCCATCACCGGAACGGTTTTAATAAAGGCAAGGTCCAGGGTGCGTCGGGTAAACCGGGTTCTCATAAAAAGCACAGATTCCTTTCACTTACAGGGGGTCAGGTCGTACAGGGCGGACTACTGTTCCTCCAGATACGTGAGATCCTCCTCCGGCGTAAGG
>JAFUBF010000272.1 GCA_017460325.1 Clostridia bacterium
AGAACCGGATACTGATTCATCCATTCAGCGCAAAACGCTTCATGCTTCATGATGTTCAGATCATCGAAGACATCGTGGCTGTCGCCCTTCTGAATACTGAAAAAGCTTTCCATCATACTCATCATAATCGTCTTGCCAAAGCGGCGCGGACGGGTGAAAAGCGTTACTTTATTGTCGGTAGTGTTGAGCAGTTCATAGATCAGCTCCGTCTTGTCAACATAGTAACTGTTATCTCTGCGGATTTCATCAAAAGTGTCCTTGCCTATCGGAATTTTCATGGTCTTCCTGCCTCCTCTCGAGGTCTTTTCAAGCCAGCGGCATATTCCACCCTGCGTAACGCTTCAAGGCTGTAAAGGAAAGAATTTCAGTCCTGCAGATTCATTGTCAAAAACATAACGGGTTGCTGTCCTGTTGCCTGACGCAGCAGAAAATCTGCTGAAAAGGCGCGGGAAACGAGAACGTACAGGAAGAATCCAAAGGCATCAGAATCCGCATCTATTGATGAACAACCCTTAATCCAGTCGCCGGACAAGGGTCGCCAGGCCCATTCCGCCACCGACACACAGACTGGCCACGCCCGTTTCCGTCCGCTCAGCGCACATGCGGCTCATCAGGGTAATCGGAAGACGGGCACCACTCATCCCAAGGGGATGGCCGAGACCGATGCCGGAGCCCCAGAGATTGGTCCGGCTGAGAATCGCCTCCGGTGTGCATTCCCATTCCTCTGCCAGCTGCCGGACGCAGCCCAGTGCCTGAGCGGCAAACGCCTCATTCAGTTCCAGTGTACCAATCTCTCCGGGCTCAACGCCGGTACGCCGGAGCAGTTCACGAATTGCCCCCACCGGTCCGAGGCCCAGCAGGTTCGGATCACACCCGACCGCCGTCACCTCAACAAGTTCAAACTCCGGTTCGATTCCGTGCCGCTCACACCACGCCTCATCTGCCAGAATCAGAAACGCGCAGCCATCATTCAGACCGGAGCTGTTTCCGGCCGTCACCGTTCCCTCCTTCTGGAAGGCCGGACGCAACCGGGCCAGCTTTTCCGGTGTTGAGGTCCGGTTGGGAAACTCATCCCGCTCAAACACCACCTGGTTTTTTCCCTGC
This sequence comes from Clostridia bacterium, assembly GCA_017460325.1. Taxonomy (GTDB): domain Bacteria; phylum Bacillota; class Clostridia; order Christensenellales; family Aristaeellaceae; genus Ventricola. The sequence continues at coordinate 1,105 of JAFUBF010000272.1, forward strand.
CGCACACTGACCGGACGGATCTCCGTGTCAAAGCGACCCTCATCCACCGCACGGATGGCCCGCTGATTGGTTTCATAGGCATATGCGTCCTGCGCCTCCCGGGAAATGTCCAGAAGCCGGGCGATATTTTCGGCCGTTACGCCCATGTGCACGCCGGACATGGCATCCACCAGGCCGTCTTTGAGCATGAGATCCTCCAGGTTGAGATTCCCCATCCGGGTTCCCTGCCGCATGCGGCCATCTGCCACATACGGCGCATTGCTCATAAACTCAAAGCCGCCGCACAAAACCGCTCCGCCCTCGCAGCGAATGGATGTCAGGGCCGAACGGATGGCCTGCATGCCGGAGCCGCAGACCATGCTGATCAGATGGGCGGGAACCGCAGCCGGCACGCCGGCCGCTAGGGCGATCTGGCGGGCAGGTCCCTGCCCCATGCCGCCCGTCAGGACGGACCCCAGAATGACCTCCCGCACATCCTCCAGCAGTTCCTCCGAAAACGACGCCTTTATGACCTGGCGGCAAACGTCCACCGGATCAGCGCCGGCAAGGGTGCCCAGGTACTTTCCAATGGCAGAGCGTCCATAGCCCACAACATATACCCGTTCCATGGTTCCTCCTCAGTAAGTCGCTTTGGTTTTCGGCATCGTATGATTGAAAGGAGACCTGTCCGGGCAAACCGGTGCAGTCTTTGCCCACTTCTCAATGGGCGGCAAAATGCCATCGTTCTGTTCAGGTCACTGTTCCTTTCCGATGAGGCTCCTGGATGCCCAGGTTTCCTGATAATACGCCTCATATTCCTTCAGGATCTCGTTCCAGTAGGGCGCGTATGCCGGGTCGTTGCGGCGGTCCGGCAGGTCGCAGTGTTCCTCCAGCCAGTTGCCCAGATAGGCCGTCACTTTCTGGGCGCCATCCGGATTCAGATGGGAAACACCGTCATACAGGTCTGTTTCCATGTTCACCAGATCGGGAACATCGAACATATTGATGAAGGGAACCCCCAGTTCCTCCGCCAGCACCGCACAGCTGTTCATGTTGCACTGTTCCTCATAGCTGGCCGCGCTGGGAATGGCCGTCAGGATGAGCTCAATTCCCTCATCCTTGCAGATTTTGGCAATGCGCCGGATGGCATCCCTGCCCGGCATCTCCTCCAGGTTCATATCCGTGGTTCGGACAAAGTGATAAGCCGGATCCCGTTCCGTCCGCATTTCAGCCCCCATCATGCAGGGCACCGAATTCATGGTCAGTTCCACTGTACCGGCCATCATCTCCTCCCAGCGTCCGTGATAAAGGGTGAACGGCACCAGGAATTCATCCCAGTACCGGTCCGGCATAGTCTGGGTTACCGCCTGAATCTTAAGCAGATTGAGCGGCATGGCATCCATAAACAGATGCCGGTAGGAATAGGCCCACTCATTGCTCAGGTCGCGGTCCATATAGTACACATCCAGAATCACCATTTTCGGTTTGTGGAACTGCAGGGCCAGACGAAGGGTCCATTCCGTAAAATCGATGAGCTCGGAGGAATTGGCAATGTTGTAACTGACAATGCCGTGATCCCGGTAGAGCTGCATGGGATAGACGCCATCAAAGACGTGGCTTGTGCCCATCAGGAACACATCAAAGGGCTGGGTCTTTTCATCTTCCTTAAAGAAGCGTTCATATTTGAGATTACTGTCAGGCCGCATGAAGAAGCGGTTGGCCAGAAGCAGGCATCCGATCAGGCAGACGATCCAGATCAGGAGGGCAATCAGACTTTTCTTTTTCATATCTTTTTCGCCTCCTTAAAACTGGAAATAGATAAAGGCCTGGGCGCTGTATCCGGGACCCCACACACCGAAGATGACAATGGTCATCACAGCCAGCAGGTAAAGCGCTCCACGTACCGGGAACGGGAAACGGTCCGTCAGTTCCGTCACCGACATCTTCATCTCGTGGACCACCTCAAAGGTAAACAGGACGACGATGAAGACGGAAAGGGCGACTGCCTGCAGCACCGTAAAGCCCGTGTCCATGGGCGCCGCGTTCCAGTCCGTTACGATCCGTCCCAGCATGCCCATGGCACTGCCCATGGAGTTGGCACGGAAAATCAGCATGGTAATGGCGATCAGGAAATCCGTTCTGAGCGTATCCCAGATCCGGTGCAGCCTGGGATGCTGGATCTTCGGTACCGGGAAAAAGCCCTCAATGACCTGCAGAGCACCGTTGAGCATGCCCCACGCCACATACTTGAGAGCCGCGCCGTGCCACAGACCGGAGACCGTATACACCACCATGGTGTTAAACGCCTTCCGGGCCTTTGACACGCGTCCGCCGCCCAGGGGGAAATAGATGTAGTCTCTGAACCAGGTGCCAAGGCTGACATGCCACCTTGCCCAGAAGTCCTTGACGGAGATGGCAAAGTACGGCTGCCGGAAGTTGGTCATGAGCTTGATGCCCAGCACCCAGGCCGCGCCGATGGCGATATGGCTGTATCCGCCGAAGTCTCCCAGATCCTGAATGGAGAAGACGAGGGTCGCCAGGGCAATCTGCTTTCCGGATGCCGCAATCCAGTTGTTGAAAATCGCATCCGCGTAGATGCAAGCCCGGTCCGCAATCACGACCTTTTCAAAGTAGCCAAGCAGCATGATGAGAAGACCGTTGCGCACACGCTTCGCATCAAATTCATGGGGTTCACTGACCTGACGCAGGAGGTTTCCGCTCCGTTCAATCGGGCCGGCCACCAGCTGCGGGAAGAAGCTGACGAAGAGCGCGTACTTGAAAATGTTGGTCTCGACCTCCGTCTTCCCCCGGTATACATCAATCATGTATCCCAGTGCCTGGAAGACGAAGAAGGAAATGCCGACCGGGAGCAGGATGGATACTTTCGGAGCCTGCCACTGAATTTTCAGAAAGTTCGCAATCCGCTGCAGAATTTCCAGGAAAAATCCCGTATACTTGAAATACCCCAGCATGCCCACATTGGCAATGATTCCAAGTGCCAGGATGATCTTCCTTGTGCGCACCTCCTTGAAATGTGTAACGGCCAGAGCTGCTACCCAGGTCACTACCGTACTTGCCGCCATCAGAAGCGCGTACTCCGCGTGCCAGTTCATATAAAAATAGTAGCTCATGACAAGCAGCCACACCCAGCGTACTTTCCGCGGAATCAGAAAATACACCATGGTGACAATGGGGAAAAAGACAAGAAACTGGTACGAATTGAAGAGCATAGATCCTATTTCCTTTTCTGTTCTGATTCAAGCCCACCCGGGAAAATGAAATTCCCCCGGGGGCATTTTGCTGAAACCGGTTTACATTTCGCGTGAAAAAGTGTTACACTCACACCTGAGGGATATATTCCCGACAAGAGCCCGGCCCGTGGCCGGTTGAACGAATGGATTATGAAAGACAGGGCCCGGTGCGCTGCACCGGTTTGTCCGATATCCATCCAAAGCATTATTAAAGGAGTTCTCCTCTATGAAAACAAGCAGATGCCTTTCCGTCCTCCTGTGCCTGCTGGTTCTCCTCTGCCTTGCGGCAAATGCCGGAGCAGAGAGCCCGGTTCTTACCCTTGGTCACTGGGAAGGGCAGGCCCTGACCTGGCATATTCTGGCCGAGGACGGGTCAAAAGCGCTGCTGCTGGCGGACCGCTGTCTCGCCTCGCAGCCGTATCATCAGGACAACAAGGCCGTCACCTGGGAAACCTGCACGCTTCGGAGCTGGCTGGCGGAAACGTTCTATACGACCGCCTTTACCCCCGCTGAGGCTGCGGCCATTCTGCCGGTCAACAACCCGAACCCCGACACGTACGGAACCGCCGGCGGAAATGACACGGTTGACACCGTCTTCATCCTGAGCCGGAGCGAAATGGAATTCCTGATTCCCGTGCTCCTTGACCGGAAGGCCGGCCTTCTGACCTCACCGGATCCGGCGGCCAAGGCGGGCACCACTGCGTTTGAATCCGCCTATGACGGCGCGACTCTTTACTGGCTTCGCTCCCCGGGGGTAGACGAGAAGCACGCGTGCTGCGTCTCCTGGTCCGGGGTCATCGAAAGCCACGCGACCAACGTTCAGACCATTGCGGTCCGTCCGGCCATCTGGATTGACCGTACAGTTCTCGGCCAGTAAGGCGGTGCAAAGCACCGCTTATTTTTTATTCAGAATGCTGAGCACAATCTCCCGGGTCCGTTCATAGGCAAGCGGTGCGCCGGCTACCACGGAGCAGTTGCTCTCAAGTGACACGGGGCTCCCGTCCACCTGCGTAATCACGCCGCCGGCCTCCTCCACAATCACGGACGCCGCCGCGTAATCATACGGCGAGAGCTGGTCCTGCACATACGCCACATTGCCGCCCGAGGCAACCCGGCAAAGATCCAGGGCCGCACTGCCGCTGCTGCGGATGGTATAGGTTTCCCCATAAAGGATCCGGAGGATTTCAAAGAAAGGTCCCTCGTTGTCCCGGTTCACCGGACCGTTAAAGGCCAGAATTCCCTCCTGCAGTTCCCGGTTCTCCACCCAGAGACGCCGGTCATTGAGAAAGGCACCCTGTCCGCGGACGGCCCGGTACATCTCATGATTGTACGGATTGTAGACAAATCCTGCAATGATCCGTCCATCCAGTCCGATTCCGACAGAGGTACAGCTGTGATGATAGCCGAACACAAAATTGGTTGTCCCATCAATGGGATCCAGGTAGAAGCAGAAACCCTCCTCGCTGTTCCGCCCGTCATTCCCGACGGTGTCCTCCTCGCCGTAAAATACGGCCTCCGGCACCAGCGGTTTCAGGTTATCGATCAGGTACTGCTGAACCCGCAAATCGTAATCCGTCACAAAGTCCGCTCTGTTTCTCTTTGTATGCACCTGTTCACCTGTCACATGTGCATCCCTGATCATCTGCCCGGCCTGCCGGACCAGATGCTCCACCCGTTCATAATCAATCATCTCCGCTACTCCTCTCCTGCATTTTATCCATCAGCCGGCGCTTGAATCTCAGAATCAGGCCGCCCGCCACCAGTATCAGCACAAATCCGGCCAG
>JAFUBF010000273.1 GCA_017460325.1 Clostridia bacterium
ACATCAGAATGATCTTTTGGAGGAAAATATGGTCAGAAAAGCAACCGAGGCAGATTTACCGGTGATCAGCGAAATCTATGCGGATGCCAGACAGTTCATGCGGGACCACGGGAACATGCATCAGTGGGTCAACGGATATCCGCCTCTGGACATGCTGAAAGAGGACATTGCGCGGGGTGAACTGTATGTCATGGTCACCGATGAGGATCGTATTTACGGCGTATTCATGATGCACGCCGGGGAGGATCCTACCTATGGCAGAATTGACGGGGCGTGGCTGGACAATTCGGAATACGCCACGATTCACCGGATTGCCAGTGATGGAACGCATTCCCGAGTGTATCACGAGGCGGTGGAATTTGCCCGGCAGCATCATCTGCATATCCGTGTCGATACGCATGCCGACAATAAGCCGATGCAGCAGGCGGTTCGTCGCGAGGGCTTTCAGTACTGCGGCGTGATCTATCTCAGCAACGGAGATCCAAGGTACGCCTACGAATGGGTGTCGCCGGTTTTTGACAGTCACTGATCATTGGACAGGAGGAAAACGATGCTGGTTGTCAGTGCGTGCCTGGCCGGTATTCCGTGCCGGATGGACGGAAAGGCAAAGCCTATTCCGGCAATTCGGAAACTGGTGGAGGAAGGGAAAGCCGTGACCGTCTGTCCCGAGGTTCTCGGCGGCCTTCCCACGCCCCGTATTCCCAGTGAGCGAAGCGGGGACCGCGTGATCAACCGGGCGGGGGAGGATGTGACGGATGCATTTTCGGCCGGTGCCCGGCGTGCCCTTGAAACGGTTCGGGAGGTCAAAGCAGAGGCGGTGATCCTGAAGGCACGAAGCCCGTCGTGTGGGATTGGGAAAATCTACGATGGAACCTTTACCGGGACCCTGACCGAGGGAAACGGCGTTTTTGCGGAGATGGTTTGCAGTGCCGGCATTCCGGTTTATACGGAGGAAAATTACATGGAATTGCAGATCTGAAGATGACGAAAACCCGGTTACAGATGTAACCGGGTAGCAAAATCAGCATGGACGATTTCCTGGATATAACTTATGCTTCCATAAGTCTTTGAGCTAGTTGATGGTCTTTCTGGATCAGATACAGTAATTTTTTTGCAGTTGGACTCGGGGTTGTTTTTCCGGCTTCCCAGGATTCCACTGTACGGGAGGAAACACCCAGCATAGATGCGAAACTTCGCTGTGTCATGTTCAGGGTACCCCGGATTTCAGCTACATTGACATCCGGTAAAGACCTTTTTCTTGAAAAAGTTTCGGCGGCAGCTTTACCTCTTGAATGAGCCAATGCTTCGGTCAAGCTTTCCACAAGACTTTCAAATAAATTAAAATCGGCGAAATTGTCTTCTATTTCCTGTTGGGAAAGAGAGGAATTAAACTTGATATCTTCCATGGATTTCACTCCTTTTTAATCGCTTCGACTAACTGACGTATCTGTTTTTTCTGTTCAGGAGTCATATCACTTTGAACATTTTTCGGATAAGCCAAAAGGAAGTATAGCTTTTCCTTCTCAAAAATATCCACATAGATGATGCGACCACCACCGGATTTTCCGCGTTTATCAATCCGAAACCGCATTTTTCGGGCACCGCCGGTTCCTTCAATGACGTCTCCTAACTGTGGATTTTCAAGCAGTATGTCTTCTAGCTTTTTCAGATCATCCTCAGAGAGACCCATTGCTTTCCAACATTTTCGGAAAGGTTCAGTATAAACAAACTCTCGTGACATCTTCATGCCTCCATCTAAACCATCTTTCCTTCATTATATACGATAAAATCGTATTGTCAAGACAATGCGCAATTTCACATGTGTATGCCGGAAGACCTTCGGATAATTCAGAGATTGATCTGATTGTAAAGCGTCTATGACAGACCTTATTGGATCTCATGTCCGGATAATTCCAGATGCAGGTACAACTAAAATAGACATCGGCTTTTTTGCCGGTGCCTTTTGTGATTAATCGAGATTTAGATGCCGCTCAAGGACAATCCAGCAGATAAATGCATAGATCGCGGAGAAGACGAGGTAAAAAACGACAGTGCCCGTCAGGTAATGCCCGGCAAACAGGGGAGTACCGGAAAGGTAGAACAGGAGACGGGAGGTCAGGACGGACAAAACCACATAGGCAATGATGCCCAGCAACGTGGAATGTTTCTGCCAGAGGTGGCCGATACAGATGGCGGCGTAGAGGTGGAAAAGACCGTGTATGGCCATGGTCAGCGTGGCAAGCAGGATTTCCGGGACGGGGATGGAGATGTTGTTTGCCTCAAGGTACTGACGGATATACGGGAAGGCCAGTTTTCGCACAAGCGCCGGGGTACTGATGGTGGTCACGAGGTAGAAACTGAGGCAGGAAACCGCCGCAATCAGAATGAACCAGAGGAAAGAGGCAATAAACTTGCCGGCGATGTGCTCGGCGGTGGAAACCGGGAGCGCGAAGGAGAGATATCCCTGGTTTCCGAAAAGATTCTGCTTGAAACGGCTGATGGTCAGAACGAAGGTGAGCATGAGCGCAAAGAAGACGAGGAAAACAATCAGGACGCCCAGAATAATCGGGATCAGTGTCCAGTTTTCCGTGTCGAACTGACCGCGGAGGTTGAATCCGAGGACGACGGAAAGAATGAGAAGGACTCCGGAGATGGGGGCAAGAAGACGGCCCATGGCGCGGAGGTCATATTTTATCAGTTTGATCAGCATTCGAATACCTCCCTGAAGAGCTGGTCGATGCTCATTCCGCGGTCATAGCGGATCTGCTCTGCGTCTCCGTTCAGGACGAGCTGTCCGTTCTTGAGGAACAGGATCTGGTCGAGAAGCGGCTCGACATCCGCAATCAGATGGGTGGAGATGAGAACCAGCGCGTTTTTTTCGTAGTTTCCGATAATGGTCCGGAGAATGAAGTCACGGGCAGCCGGATCGACGCCGGCAATCGGCTCATCCAGAATGTAGATCTCTGCCTGGCGGCTCATGGTGAGGACCAGCTGGGTTTTTTCTCTGTTGCCTTTGGAGAGACGGTTCAGCTGCATTTTCTCGTCGATCTCAAGCGAGGTGAGCAGCTGGTGTGCCCGGTCCGGATCAAAATCCCGGAAGAAGTCGACGTAGTATTGGATCAGCTGACTGACGCGCATGTAATCAGGCAGAAAGTCCCGGTCCGGAAGATAGGCGATACTGGCCTTGCTGGCTTTGCCGGGCTTCTGGCCGTTGATCAGGATTTCGCCGGAGGTGGGCTGAAGCAGGCGGCAGGCAAGCTTGATGAGCGTGGTTTTCCCACTGCCGTTGGGCCCCAGAAGACCGACGATCTTTCCTGAATCCAGTTCGAGGTTCAGATGATCCAGTGCGGTTTTACTGCCGTACTTTTTGGTCAGATCATGGCAGGTAATTCTGTTCATTTGATGTGTCCTTTCCCTTCCTGATATAGGTGGCAATGCTTTCGGCAATTTCATCCTGTGTCAGGCCGATTGCCTCCAGCCGGGTGATGCAGTCGTGTACGATCTCGTGACAGTAGGAGCTGCGAAGAGCCAGAATCCGTTCGGCATCCTCCGTCACACTTTTCCCGGAGGTACGCTGCGTGACAATCAGCTGTTCACTTTCCAGAATGCTGAGTGCACGCTGCACGGTATTGGGATTGACGCCCGCCTCTACCGCCAGATCGCGGACAGAGGGAATCCGTGAACCGGGGGAATACTGGCCGCGGATCATGGCCATTTTCATCTGCGAGACGATCTGCAGGTAGATGGGCTGTCCGTTTTCAAAGCGCCATTTCATCAAAGGCCTCCTTTCGATGTGTCACTGTATTAGGTGCTTAATACAGTGACACATTATAGTGAGCCTCGACCGGCCTGTCAAGCCTTTTCTGAAAAAATAATGCCTGCCCCGGAGGGGGGCAGGCAACGTTGCTATTGGGCGGGATGCTGGGCTTCCCAGCGGGTCAGCCAGATCAGAAGCACGGTGATGTCCCCCGGGGATACGCCCGAGATGCGGGAGGCCTCGCCGATGGACCGGGGCTGAATGGCGTTGAGTTTCTGACGCGCCTCAATGCGGAGGCCTTCAATCTGCATATAATCGGTATCCGGGGGAAGGAGGCGGTTTTCCGCTTTGCGGAATCCCTCCACCTGATGCTGTTCCTTTTCGATATAGCCCTCATAGCGAAGGGAAATTTCCACCTGTTCCTGAACGGCAGGCGGAAGCGGATCCAGATTCGGCACGAGGGGTGCGAGATCCGTGTAACGGATATGTGGCCGCCGGAGCAGATCTGCCGCATTGACGCTGCCGGAAGGCTCGCTCTGCCCCAGTGTGGCGAGGTGTGCGGTCATCTCCGGGGTCTTCGGAATCCAGACTCGGGTCAGCTGCTGAATCGTGTCCCGGGTCCGGGCGGCTTTTTCCTGCATACGCTCAAGCCGCTCCGAGGAGGCCAGACCGACCTGATGGCCGATTTCGGTGAGGCGCAGGTCGGCGTTATCCTGACGCAGCAGCAGGCGGTATTCGCAGCGGCTGGTCATCATGCGGTAGGGTTCGTTGGTGCCCTTGGTAGTCAGATCGTCCACGAGGACGCCGATATACGCCTGATCCCGCCCCAGGTAGACAGGTGCCTCGTGCCGCACAAAGCGGGCGGCATTGATGCCGGCCAGAATCCCCTGTCCGGCCGCTTCCTCATACCCACTGGTGCCGTTTACCTGTCCGGCCAGATAAAGACCCTGGACTTTGCGGCAGCTGAGATCGGCGCGAAGCTGAAGCGGGTCGATGCATTCATACTCAATGGCATAGGCCAGGCGGAGTACCTGCGCGTGGCGCAGTCCGGGGATGGTGTGGAGCATCTCCAGCTGCACATCCTCCGGCATGGAGGTGGAAAGTCCCTGAACGTACCATTCATTGGTGTTCATCCCCTCCGGTTCAAGGAACAGCTGATGCCGGTCCTTGTCCGCAAAGCGCATGATCTTATCCTCAATGGAGGGGCAGTAGCGGGCGCCGGTTCCGCGAATCTGTCCGGAATACATGGGAGCCCGGTGAATGTTGCGCCGGAGAAGATCATGGGTCGCTTCATTGGTATACGTCAGGTAACACCGGGCGCGGTTGACGAGGTGATCCGGATCCGTCAGGAAGGAGAAGGGGGTAATGGGTTCATCCCCCGGCTGAGGGGTCATTTCGTCAAAATCAATGGAATTTTCCGCAATGCGCGGCGGGGTGCCGGTCTTGAAGCGGCGCAGATCGAGGCCGAGGGAACGGAGGGCACCGGCCAGATGCATGGAGGAGAGGAGCCCCTGGGGGCCGCCCTGCCAGCTGCACTCGCCGATAATGATGCGGCTGTCCATGTATACGCCGGAGCAGACCACCACCGCTTTTGCGCCGATGCGGGCACCGGTGGTGGTTTCAATGCCGGTGATCCGGCCCTGGTCGGTCAGAATTTTTCCGCACTCGCCTTGGCGGACCGTCAGGTTGGGGGTCGAGAAAAGAGTCTGCCGCATCCGCTGCTGGTAGGCACGTTTGTCAGACTGGACACGAAGGGAATGGACGGCCGGTCCCTTGCCGGTATTGAGCATCCGGGACTGGATAAAGGTGTCATCTGCGGCCAGGCCCATTTCGCCCCCCAGAGCATCCACCTCGCGGACCAGATGGCCCTTGCCGGTTCCGCCGATGGCCGGGTTGCAGGGCATGAGGGCGATGCTGTCCAGATTCAGGGTGAGCAGGAGAACGGAGCAGCCGATTCGCGCACCTGCGAGGGCGGCCTCGCAGCCGGCGTGTCCTGCTCCGATTACAATGATATCAAACTGTTCCATGGTTCTCTCTGTCAGATCGTGTTATTTTTCAGGGAGTGCATAGCGGTGAATTTCCGCAAGAACGGCATCCGTGCCATCCGAATTCGGAAGATCCCGGAGCGCGGCAAGCAGCGTTTCCCGGTCACGGGCCAGCTCGTGAATCGCCGCCACCAGGGATTCCGGGGTCATCTTGTCCTGCATGAGGACTTTGGCCAGACCCCGCTTTTCAACGGACTGAGCATTGAGGATCTGGTCGCCCCGTCCGCTGTGATAGGGGATAAAGAGAGCCGGCTTTTTGAGCGCCAGAATTTCCGTGAGGGTATTGGACCCGGCACGGGAAAGGATCAGGTCGGCGCAGGCAAAGGCGTCCGGCATTTCCGTGGTCAGATATTCCACCTGGCAGTAGCCGGGTACCTGGGCATGTTCCGCGGAGAGGTGGCCCTTGCCGCACAGGTGCAGGACGTCGTAATCCGGCAGAAGGGCGGGCAGGGCGGCGCGGAGGCAGTCGTTGACGGTCTGCGCCCCCAGGGAGCCGCCGGTCATCATGAGAATCGGTTTTTTGCCGTCAAAACCGGTGAGGGCCAGGCCCCGTTCCCTGGAGCCGGCGAACAGTTCACGGCGCAGGGGGGAACCGGTATAAACGCCCTTTTCTCCGATCTGCCTGGCGCACTCGGGAAAAGTGGTGCACAGGCAGCGGGCAAATGGCTTGCAGAGCCGGTTGGCCAGGCCGGGGGTGATGTCGCTCTCGTGCATGATGACGGGAATGCGGTGCAGTGCGGCACCGTAGACCACCGGGACGGAGACAAAGCCGCCCTTAGCGAAAACGATCTGCGGTTTCAGGCGGCCCAGGAGGGCAGCACTCTGGAAAAAGCCGGCCAATACGCGGAAGATGTCGGTAAAGTTCTGAAGGTCGAAATACCGCCGCAGTTTTCCGGACTTAATAATGTGATAGGTGACGCCGGCAATGGGCTCAATCAGCGAGCGCTCAATGCCTTTTTCCGTTCCGAGGTAATGAATCTCCCATCCTTCCTCAAGGAGTCTGGGGATGAGAGCCTGGTTGGCTGATACGTGTCCGGCAGTCCCACCGCCGGTCAGGACAATGCGTTTCAAAATGTTCCCTTCTTCTCATAAAATGTGCGGCAATTATAGCAGGATTGACGCACAGGGGTCAAGAAGAAAGCAGATGCACAAACAGTGGAAACCGTGCGGACACAGGACGGGAACGGAATTCAGGCGTTTACCGGGCTGCGCGGTACAGCAATTACGGAAAAGTTTTCACCGGATGTATAAAAAAACAGCGGGAGAATCGGCCTGAATTGACAAAAAGTTTGTCAGAACGAACAAATTTCGGAGCAAAAAGTGAGAAAAAGCAGGGAAGATGCATGAAAAAAGCTTTGCGGCGGCGGTTGCTTTTCAGATTGGTTTTGTGTATGATTGGGTGCGGGGTCGGTGGATCGTTTTTGTGCGCCTGGCCCGCCTGAATCCGGACGAAATAAACGAATTCCTCTTTCGAATTCGTGACAGGAAAGGAAGGAAGGATTCCAATGAACGATGTTGAAATGATCAGGAAGCCTGAATCCGAAAAGAAATTCCCCACGAGGCCGGTTGCCCCACTGGGTGTCATTGCCATGAACGGCTGCGAGACACTTGGAAACAGGGTGAATGAATATCTGCTCAGATGGCAGATTGCCGAGGAACCGGACAGCGAGAGCTCGCAGCAGAGCCTGCACAGTTTCTACGGAACAGACAAGAATGGTTTCCTTCTTGAGGCGGCCTGCCCGCGCTTTGGAACCGGTGAGGCAAAGGGCATGCTGAAAGGAACGGTTCGCGGATATGACCTGTTCATTATCTGCGATGTCGGGGCCTATCAGTGCACGTATAAGCTGTACGGCCGGGATGTCCCCATGACACCGGATGAGCATTATGCGGACCTGAAACGCATTATTGCCGCGGTCAGCGGCAAGGCGTACCGCATCAATGTCATTATGCCCATGCTGTACGAGGGCCGTCAGCACCGCCGCTCTTCACGGGAATCCCTGGACTGCGCCCTGATGCTCCAGGAACTGGTGGGAATGGGTGTATCCAACATCATCACCTTTGATGCCCACGATCCCCGTGTGCAGAATGCCATTCCGCTTCACGGATTTGAGAGCATTATGCCCACGTATCAGATGTTGAAGGCCATGTGCCGGACGTACCCGGATCTCCGGTTTGACCGGGATCACATGATGGTCATCTCCCCGGATGAGGGAGCGCTCAACCGGAACATCTATTACAGCTCCGCCCTGGGCGTGGACATGGGCATGTTCTATAAGCGCCGGGATTATACCCGGATTGTCAACGGAAGCAACCCGATTATCGCCCACGAGTATCTGGGGGACAGCGTTGAGGGAAAGGATATCTTCGTGGCGGATGATATCATTGCCTCCGGCGATTCCATTCTGGATCTGGCGCAGAACCTCAAAAAGCGCGGGGCGCACCGGGTGTTTGCCGGCGCGACCTTTGCCTTCTTCACCAAGGGACTGGATATCTTTGACAAGGCGTATCAGGACGGGATCCTGGATCATGTCTTTGCCACGAACCTGACCTATACCCCGCAGGAGGTCATTGACCGTCCCTGGTTCTCACAGGCGGATATGTGCAAGTACATGGCCTATGTGATTGCCACCCTGAACCATGATCAGTCGCTTTCCTATCTGCTGAATCCGTGGCACCGGATTGAAAAGCTTCTGAATAACTACCGTGATGAGCATGGCAGGTAAATACCGGAATTCTTTATGCTTCGGGCCGGACACTGTCCGGTCTTTATATGCAGACAGGCCCTGAAAGAGCAGTCTTTCAGGGCCTGGTTGTGTGTCTGGCAGAATGGGAATCAGGCAATGAGCGGGGCGGGGTGCAGGGTGAAAGTAAAGGCACTGCCCTCGCCGGGGGTACTGGTGACGGACATGTCCTCGCCCAGGGTGCGCATGATCTCATAGGCAATGGCCAGACCGAGTCCGGTGCCCTCGCCGTGATGAGATTTGTCCGCTTTGTAAAAGCGTTCAAAGACGTGGGGCAGATCCTCCTGACTGATCCCGATACCCGTATCCCGGACTGTGACATGGATGAGTCCGTCCCTGAGGACAGCCGCCAGAGTGACGCTGCCCCCGTCCGGGGTATACTTGAAGGCGTTATCCAGAAGCGCCACGAGAACCTGCTGTGTCCGGTCCGGATTGCCCCGGACCAGGGGCAGGGTTTCGGGGACATCGTAGTGGAAAGTTTTCTGGTAATCCTCCGCATAGGGGAGGTAGGTGTCCCGGATGTTTTCAAGGAGGGGAAGTGGCGGAAAATCGGAGATGGCCATGGAAACGGTGCCGCTTTGCAGCCGGGACAGTTCCAGCATGTCGTTGACCAGGCGGGAGAGGCGCATGGTCTCCCGGAGGACGACGCTGTAGATCTGCTGGCGCTGTTCCTCGGTTTTCACCAGACCGTCCCGGAGAGGCTCCATGAGGGCCCGCAGGGCGGTGAGGGGTGTGCGGAGTTCATGGGAGACATTGGCCACGTAATCCCGGCGTGTCTGTTCCAGTCGCTCGGCGCTGGTGACATCGGACAGGACGCCCACGCATCCGCTGCGTTCACCGGCGGAACCGGAAAGCGGCGTGACGGAAACGTGAATGGCAGTCTTGTCCCGCCACAGGGTCCGCTGGGCGCTTTCGCCCGTTTTCAGAACCTCATCAAAGACGGCAATGACATCCGCGCTCTTTTCCCGCAGCTCGGCATCGGCGGTCTCTGTTTGGGAGGCGGCCGGGCTGAGGCCCAGCAGGTGGGACACGGCGGGGTTGATCAGGGTGAGAACAGAGCCGGAATCAAAGGCCAGGATGCCCTCGCTGAGACCGTTAATGAATCCCGCCAGACGGTTGCGTTCCAGTTCCAGAGAGGAAATGGTGCGACCGAGCTCGGAGGAGAGACAGTTGAGGGCGTGGCCCAGCTCTCCGTACTCATCCTTGCCCTGGTCATCCGCCCGGACGGTGAGATCCCCGGCGGCCATGGTCAGGGCCACGTTGCGCATCTCGGTAATGGGCCGCGTCATTCGGGAGGCGGTGAAGAAAATGAAGGGCAGCAGAATGAGCAGCACAAGGGCGATGGACATCATGATGGTATTGGTGAGAACGCGTACGCTGTTCATCACCTCACTCATGGTCTGGGCCATGAAGACGGCGCCCACCACCTCATCCTGATAGAAAATAGGAACGGCGACGGCCACGATTTTGTCCCGCAGGTCTTCCTCGGCCGAGGTACTGTCCGCGTCCCCGATGAACCGGAGGGGACTGGTGCTGCTGGCAGGACTCTGGGTACTGACCGGCGTGATATCCTGCAGGCTGCCGATGTGCGTGGCATTCTGTCCGCTGAGGACGGAGGGCAGCATGGAAACCGCCAGGGAATCCGGCAGCCGGCCGACCTTCCGGTTCTCCGAGGTCTGGGTGCGCAGAATGGTATCCCCGGAGGAGTTGACCACCCAGACGGTGGCCTCCCACTGGGAGGTGCTGCTGCCGATGAGGGGGACCAGGTAACCGGAGGAGATTTCGCCGCTCAGGGAGCGCTCAATGTAACCGGCAATGATCTCGCCCTTGGGGATCAGGTCATCAATCTTGTTCCGGGCAAACAGCCGCGGCGCCGCGATGTTGTAAATGAGCATCAGCATCAGGGCGAAAAAGAGGACGGAGCCGTATGCCAGGAGCATGGCCCGTCGGAAAGAGGCGCTGTGTTTCATTGGAGCACCTCGAACTTGTACCCTTTCCCGTACACGGTGACAATGTCCCATTTATGACCCATCTCCGGGCAGTCAAGCTTCTGGCGCAGACGCTTGATGTGGGTATCCACCGTGCGGGTATCGCCGAAAAAGTCGTATCCCCAGATCCTTGAGAGAATCTGGTCACGGTCAAAGACGCGGCCGGGACTTGAGGCCAGCAGGGTCAGCATCTCCACCTCCCGCGGCGTGCAGGCCACGGGGTGTCCGCCGATGCGGACGCTGTAACGCTCCGGCTGAATTTCAAGACTGCCGAAGGTCAGGGTGGTCAGATCCGGCTGCGCACTGGAGGGACTGTCATCGAGGGGCGCCGCCCGCCGCAGGACGGCCTTGATCCGGGAGATGACCTCCCGGGGACTGAAGGGCTTGACGATATAGTCATCGGCGCCCATCTCAAGCCCGAGGATCCGGTCAATTTCCTCGCCCCGGGCGGTCAGCATGATAATGGGAATCCGGGAATCCTTCCGGACGGTCTGGCAGACCTGGGAGCCGTTCATGCCCGGCAGCATCTGGTCAAGGAGCAGGAGATCATAGTGGTCCTTTTTCAGCATCTCCAGCGCCTGTTCGCCGCTGAAAGCGGATTCGTGCCCGAAATCCTCGTTGTCCAGGTAGAGCGCCAGCGACTGATGGACGATGGGATCATCATCACAGATGAGGATCTGATACGTTTTGCTCATGGGCTACCTCACAAAGGAGTAACCGGGGAACACACTGACCCGCAGAAGGGTTTCGGCGTAGGGGACGAGGATCAGGTTTCGGGTATCTTTCGGGCGGGCCTCGGGAATGTCCATGGGCGGGGGATCGATGGTGCCTTCCGTGGTCTGCCAGATACCGGCGGACACGGTGGTGACCTCAAGGCGAACCTCCGTCATGTCCTCATTCACCTGGACACGGACGGGCTCATCCGCCACGATGGCATAGGCAAAATCGGTGCTGCCGGTCAGGGAATCGGACATGTCCGGTGCATCGGGCGTCAGGTCAAGGCTGAACAGCAGCGGACCGCGGAAAACGGACACCGCCTGATGGTATCCCCGCTCCATCCGGGGATTCATGGGCAGGTTCAGCAGGATGACATCCCCGTCATGCCACTGCCGGGTCAGAACCAGGAAAGGCGATTTCCCGGCCTCAATGGTTTCGCCCTGAAGGAGGGCAGTGGGGTGAGTGGTCCATTCGGGGAGGCGGAGCCGGAGCGGGAAAGCGCTGTCCCGGTTCATGTTAAGGGTAATGCGGACCTGCCCGGAAACGGGGTAATCGGATTCCACCGTGATGCGTACCTGGGCATCCTTGATGGGGTAATGAACCTGGCAGGGGGCATAGCCCATGGCGCAGAGCCCCTCATCCCTTGTCAGCATCCACTGATGCATCAGGAAACGGGGAATGACGGGCAGAATAGCGGTCAGGGCTTCCGGGTCCCGGATGGTGTAAAGCGCGGCGTCCGGCCTTGAAAAGGGGAAGCGGATGCCGGGGAGCAGGGAAAACTGGTTGGCCTGCTGAATGCTCTGCACGGCCAGCAGATCCCGGGAGAAGGCGGACTGGATGACGTTGTAGAAAACCTGCTCCCACTGGTCGGCAAACTGCACGCCCTCCGGGCAGGTGAACAGGGTTTCAAAGGAGGCCTCCAGCTCCGCGGCGGC
>JAFUBF010000274.1 GCA_017460325.1 Clostridia bacterium
CGGATCGCGGGCGTCAGATCAAATTCCGCCTGCAGATGTGAGGCTTTGGACAGGCCCACATACTGTCCGTTCAGATACAGGAGCATAGCGCTTGAAACGCCCTCAAAGACGATGTACACCTTTTCATCCGCGACAAAGCTGTGCATGAACTCCGTCCGGTAAACTCCCACCGGGTTCTCCCCGGGGATGTACGGCGGCATGAACGGAATCGGGTAATTGACGTTCAGATACTGTTTCTGCCCGTATCCAAAACACTCCCAGCATCCCGGAACGGGTATCCGATCCTCAAAACGGATTTTGCAGACCGCCTCCGGAATCTCCAGGACCGAACCGAAATAACTGAAATCCCATTCGCCGTTCAGCATGCGGACAGGCTCTTCGCCATCTGTCCGTTCCGGCACATCATATGCCCTCGGCTTTTCCAGATGTTCACCCAGAACATGCGGATCCGCGATTTTTCCTGCTAACAAGAAGGTTTCCTCCTCTTCTCTCTACGGTTATTCCCATCGGTCTGCAACTTCGGAAATGCTAATACACGTCCGACGCACCTGCAGACAGGCAGATTATACCTGAACCCGGAACGAATCGCAATCCTGTACGCGTGTAAAAAGAGAGGGCAATGCCCTCCCTTTATCCCCTTCCCTCAGAGACCGCCTCTGCGACTTTTCAGGACAGAGTGATCGTCCATTCGGCATCAGCGACCGGCTATGAGATATCGCCTCTTCGCCAGGTAATACAGCTCCGGATTTTCCCGAATCTGTTCAAGCAGTTCAACCCCCTCCGGCATCTGCGTCTCAGAACCGGAAGCAATTCCGTAACCCTCCGGATAATTGTCTGTCTCAAACAGCCAGATCTCATCCTGCGAAATCTCAGGGGCATAGTAACGTTCCATTCCATTCCCACTGATGCTGTTTCGAATCCATTTTTCCGCTTCCTCGGGCGATCCCGCCTTTGTGATGGAAGCCGGATTTCCCCTGCTCAGGGGATCATTCCCGTCGGTAAAGTCCGGGGTATCATAGTGCAGCCGATACACCTCGCACGCACAAACCGAGGTAAATCCGCCGGTCAGCAGCTGTTCCGCCCGCTCCGCCTGCTCCCCCAGCCACACGGAAAGCAGCTCCGTTTCACCCGGATATACCCGAACCGTCGCACTCAGATATCGGTCAACACCCCTGCCATCCAGCTGGAACGTGCAGACCGGATTTTGCCCCATCGTCTCAACCGTACGTTTCATCACGGTTTCACGGATCACGCGAAGCAGATGGCGCACCCTGTCCGGTGCATTTTCTGTAAACATCTCGCCTCCGCCTCCCCTGAAATCCGGTGCATTTGCCCATTTTTCAACCGATGGACCATAGCTTTGCAGGTAAGCATATACCGAGATTCTCCCCACATTGCTTTTCTCATCGAACTGGTCAAGTGCCTCCTCAAACTCATCCAGATGAAGCGAGGCAATTGTGTCCCGCCGGAATTCCTCACTCTCCACCAGCGTCTTTGCTGCAGCGCAATACGCTTCCGGATCCGGCATTCCGGCCGCATTCCGCCGGTCGGAATAGTTGCGACGGTGCAGGCTCCCCTTTGAGAGATATTCCACAATAAACGAGTCAAAGGCAGTGGAATGATATCCTTTTTTCCCCACGGTCACCTCCCGCATCTGCCGACCAATCGTGCAGGCGGCCCGAACTGCCTCCTCATTCGTGAGTGTAACCTTCTGAGGAATGCCATCCTCACCTTCTGCCTGAATAAAAACTGTCGTAATTCCTTCGGCATCCGGC
>JAFUBF010000275.1 GCA_017460325.1 Clostridia bacterium
CGGCGGCCAACCATGTCATTCACTTTGACCGCTGGTGGAACCCGGCGGTGGAAAATCAGGCGACGGACCGGGCTTTCCGAATCGGCCAGAAAAACAACGTCATTGTTCACAAGTTCGTGGCCAGCGGGACCATTGAGGAAAAGATCGACGAGATGATCAACGCCAAGAGTGAACTGGCCAGGAGCATTGTGGGCAGCACCGGTGAAAACTGGATTACCGAGATGAACAATGAAGAACTGCTGAATCTGATGCGTCTGGAGGTGTGAGCATGTCGAGATACGGACGAAGCAGCAGATATGAATATTATTCCCAGCCCACATCCTATGAGCTCCGGAGCAGGGGAGAGGAATACATTCGCAAACAGAGAGCCAAAGGCATTGACATGCATCCGGTCCACGCCAGGTCCAACAGCCGAAACATCTGTGACAGCTGGTGGGGCATCTCCTGGTGCCGGAATCTGGAACGTTATGCCGACTATGCCAACCGCCTGGCCCGGGGCAGGTCCTATGTCCGGGCGGATGCCATCCTGGACCTTCAGATTGAGCCGGGGGAGGTCAATGCCACTGTGCAGGGGTCCTCTTCGCGGCCCTATCAGATCCGGATTACCATTGATCCCCTCAGCGCCGGACAGCTGAAAAAGCTGGAGGATACCTGCTTTAACAAGGTCAAAAATCTGGATGAACTGCTGGGCGGAAAATTTCCCGAGGATCTGAAAGCGGTGTTTTTTGACCGGGACGGGCTGTTTCCGACGCCCCGCGAAATCCACTTTCACTGTTCGTGCCCCGACTGGGCGTCCATGTGCAAGCATGTGGCGGCGGTCATGTACGGCATCGGGCTGCGGCTGGATGAGGATCCCATGGGATTCTTCGTCCTGCGGGGACTGGATCCGGACAAGTTCATTGCCCGGGCGGTGGAGAGTCGTGTCAGCCTGATGCTGAAAAATGCCAAAAAGAAATCCACGCGGATCATTGATGATCAGGACGTGGATGCACTGTTTGGTGTTTTCTGAGATCAGGGCGATCCCAGACGCAGGCGGGGGCGCAGCCGGTTGTAGTAGATCATGGACAGGGGATAGAGCAGCCGGTCGTAGAGGAACATGCATACGTTCAGGAGAACGGCAAAGCCGATGAACATGGCCGTGCCCATCTCCCCGAATTCGGCGACAACGGCGTCCATGTGAAGGACGAAACCCAGGAAGGCGTACATCAGCACGTAGGAGCCGTTGAAGATCAGCAGTTTCAGCCCGACGCGGAGCAGTTTGTTCGGAATCCGGTCCAGCTGGAACTTGATGATCGGGTAATAGCCGATGAACAGGTAGAAAAAGGCAGCCTCCTTGTCAAGCCCCAGAAACAGGCTGATGAGGGACACGGCGGCATAGGCGGTAAAAGCCATCTTCCGGCCGTATTCAAAGAGGATTGGGAGCAGCAGAACGGCACTGACCATGGGCGCCGCATACGTGGCGATGGGTATGATGCCGCCGGCCAGCATGATGACGATGGACAGGGCTACCATGAGACCGCAGAAGGCGGCTTTGGTGCTCTGCTGACGACTGGTTTCGCGATTGGATGGCATGAACTGACCTCCCCGAACAGGGTTTTGAAAACGGATAAATGATGCCCGGTGGGCATCATTTTTTTCGTGGCCTTCATTATAGCGTGAAACGGCCAAAAGTCAAATTCGGTCCTGGCCCGGTCAATTGACCGAAATTTGCAGTTTGGCCGGTTTTGCTGATGACAGAATTCCGGATATCTCTTATAATGAGGGTGCGCATGCCTGAGAAGAAGGAACGGGGAACACAGATGAAAATCTATTTTGCCGGATCGATCCGGGGCGGACGGGAGGACAGAGAACTGTACAGCCGCCTGATTGCCTATATGAGCACCGGGCACAGGGTACTGACGGAACACATCGGACACCCGGTGCTTGAGGAATCCGGCTCGGACGGGGACATTTACCGGCAGGATACCGCCTGGCTGAGAGAGTGCGATCTGGTTATCGCGGAGTGTACCCGTCCCTCACTGGGCGTGGGGTATGAACTGGCCTATGCCGAGCGGTATGGGAAACCGGTGCATATCCTGTACAATACGGAACGGACCCGTCTCTCGGCGATGCTCACCGGGAATCCGGCCTTTTACCTTCATCCATACACGGAGGAGGCGGACCTCTTTCCGCTGGTGGACCGCATACTCGGAAACGGCTGAGTGGGCCTTACAGGATCTTTGACTGCACAGAAAGGAACGACGGGAGGCGTTTTCATGTCAGATCAGGAAAAGATTTGGACTGAATCCCTTGAGGACAATACCATTCCGTCCGGGTTTTCAGGAGGATTCTTTGTTTACAATGCACTGGGCAACCAGGAGATCTTTTTTGCCGATCCCAATGTGATCGATCTGTTTGAATGCACGGATATCGCCGATTTCCGGCGGTACACCGGGAACAGCTTTCGGGGAATGGTGCATCCGGAGGATCTGGATCAGGTGGAGAGCAACATTCTGGCCCAGACCTTTGAAAGCGGGAAACGGCATGACTATGTCCGCTACCGGATCATCACCAAAACCGGGAACATCCGGTACATTGAGGACTTTGGCCATCTCCTGCACGGAAAAGACGGGCAGGCCATGTTCTACGTCTACATCGTGGATGTGGAGAAAGAGGAATACTACAATCAGGACCAGAACAGTTATGCCGAGGCGCATGTCTTTTCCATGAACAAGCGGGTGGATCTCCTGACCGGCCTGCTCAAAATGACGGCGTTTTACGGCGGGGATCAGGAGATCCTCCTGAACCGGCTGGCCGAGGAAGGGAAACCCTCGCAGATCCTGATTTTTGACCTTCTGGGCCTCAGGAAGATCAATCACCTGCAGGGACGGGAGGCGGGGGATGCCTGCGTCGTTTCCCTGGTGGAACGGATCCGGGCAAATCTGCCGGAGGCACACCTCTTCCGGGGAGATGAGGCGGAGATCATGGCGGTCTGTCCGAACTGCGAGGAGGAGGACGTCCTGGCAGCGGCCGAGGCGGTGGTGGACGCTTCCGAGGGAACGGTTCTGTACGGAATCGGCTCTCCCCGGATGAGCCTGTATGACGGGGTGTATACCGACGGAATGGGGGAAATCCTGGGCAGACGAATCGGCCTCACCGATTCGCAGCTGACCAGTCTCCGGCTTCTCTGTCTCCTTCACGATATCGGGAAAATCTCGGTTCCCCTGGAAATCCTGAACAAGCCCGGGAAACTGTCCAAAACGGAATGGGCGGCGCTGCGGGAGCATGCGGATAAAGGCTATCAGATTGCCATGGCCACGGATGAACTGAAGCCCATTGCCAACATGATCCGGTGTCATCATGAGCGCTGGGACGGAAAAGGGTATCCCGCCGGCATTGCCCGGGAGGCCATTCCCGTGCTTTCGCGCATCATCTCCATTGTGGATGCCTATGATGCCATGGTGAATGACCGGGCCTATCGGAAGGCACTTCCCGTGGAAACGGCCAAGAAGGAAATCCGGGACAACGCCGGGACACAGTTTGACCCTTACCTGGCCATGGAGTTTCTGTCCATGCTGGATGAAAGTCCGGAACTGGCACAGGGGGAAAAGACGGACGCGGCGGATCTGCGCACCTTCAGAAAAGCGGCGCAGGAGGATCTGCTGACGGGGAATACCGCCCCGATTCTCTCTACCGCGTATACGCTGGATGTGGATGATGTGATCATTGAAGCGGATGACTACTTTGAAACCATGACCGGGTACGCCAGGGAGGAGGCCGTCGGGACAGTCACGCAGTTTGATCTGATTCCCGAAACGGACATTCAGCTGTACCGGCAGCAGGTGTTCGCGCAGTTTGAGCGGGGGGACATCGCTTACCTGTTTCACCGACTGAAATGCAAGGACGGAACCATCAAAAAGGTGGTCTGTCATGGCGAGCGATACTATGATTCCTCCGTGAAGGCCTTCCGAAGCGCGATTCGTGTGTTTGAGGTCTGACACGGAACGGGGGGAAAATCCCCATGGGAGGCAGGATATGATCCATATTGTACTGGTTGAGCCGGAGATCCCGCAGAATACCGGGAATATTGCCAGAACCTGTGCGGCGACGGGCAGCCGGCTTCATCTGGTGGAACCGCTGGGCTTTAAACTGGAGGACCGCTATCTGAAACGGGCGGGCCTTGATTACTGGCATATGGTTCAGGTGGACACGTATCCCGATCTGGGCAGCCTGATGAAAAAGTGGACAGGGAACCCCTTTTACTATGCCAGTACCAAGGCAAAACGGAACTATGCGGAGGTTCAGTATCCCCAGGAGGGCGATATCTTTCTGGTCTTCGGGAAAGAAAGCCGGGGTCTGCCGGAAAACCTGCTGGCAAAGGTCTATGACCATTGTATCCGCATTCCCATGATTGAGGGGGCCCGGAGCCTGAACCTGTCCAATTCCGTTGCCATTGTGACCTATGAGGTCCTGCGCCAGAGGGAATTCAGAAACCTCAGCGGGAGCGGAGCGCTGACCGGACGGGATGAGGTGGATGGGACGTGGATGGACTATATCTGAGAGGCAGGATGAATGAGAAAGAAAAAGAATAAGAC
>JAFUBF010000276.1 GCA_017460325.1 Clostridia bacterium
AGCCGGTTATTGTTCCGTCCCAATACGAAAAAAGACTCCTTTCCGGTCTCCGTCCTGGACCGTAAAAGGAGTCTTTTTTGCCTTCTCCGGGTGAAAAAGGGGTGCACAGTGGTGAAAACGGGTTTTCCCGTCCTCTTTCCGACAGGGCAAATTTTGCACGAAAAAAACGATGCAACCGCATCGTTTCAATCCTGTTCAGGTTGGTCTGCCGGGATCGGCACTTCCATCAGCTCAAAGCCCAGGGCATCGCAGCTGACCAGATCGTAGCGCACACCGTCCACCACGCCCTGCACGGCATAGCCGATGGAATTGCCGTGCAGATGGCCGTAGATGCACTCCCGGATGCCGGCGTCCCTCAGGACCTCCGTAAAGCCGGTTCCGGTCCGGAGGGTTTCCTGTGTAATGGGCGGATAATGCATCATCACAACGGTGGTGCATCGATCAGGTCCTGCCAGTTCCCGCGCCCGGTCCAGAGAAAAGGACAGCCGCTGAATCTCGCGCTTATAGATCTTGATGACCTTTTCATCTGCCTGAGCGCCGGTTGGAATCGTCCAGCCGCGGGTTCCTGCGATGATGACATTTCCAAAGCGAAACGCATCATTCTGAAGGGCAAACATATTGGAGGGCAGGCGCATCCGCAGCTGCGTGAGGGAATTCCACCAGAAATCGTGATTTCCCTTCAGTATCCCGATGGTCCCCGGAAGCTGCGCAATCCGTTTCAGGTCCTCAAGGGCGTTGTCCAATGTGATGGCCCAGGAAATATCCCCCGGGATCAGGACCACATCCTCTGCCGCCACCTTGCTGCGCCAGTCCTCTGAAATGCGTTCAAAATGGTTTTTCCAGTGTGCACCGAAGATATCCATGGGCTTTTTGTCTCCACCCGGCAGATGCAGGTCTCCGATCGCCCATAGTCTCACTCCGGTTCCTCCTTCAAAAGATCAGTTCCAACCAGTTGCCGGAACTAACCCTGCGTACATTCCAATTCGTGTCCGGGAAAGCGGTCAGTTGTCCTCGTACTCGCTTTCCTCGTCATCCACGTCCATATCCAGTTCCTTGCTCTGTTCCTCCTCCAGGGACAGCTGCACCCCGATTTCCGGCGGAACATCCGAATCCGTCATATCGCCGAGATCAATCTCCTCGATATCCGTCACATCCTCAATGCCGATATCGACTTCCTGATCCTCGTTATCCACTTCATCATCCGAATCGGGTCTGGTCTGCTGCTGCGTCATTTCCTTATAGCACTCAAAGCAGACATCACGTCCAGGCATGACCGGGTTCTCATTGCAGATCGAGCAGAGCTCGATCGGATCCTCATGTCGTTCGCCTTTCATCTCGCGTTTGCAAACAGGACAATATTCCTCATTTTCCGGAATATAATTGAGTTCACACCTGGGACATTTGACAAACCGCATTCTTTCCACCTCAACTCGGTATTTTCAGTTTGAACCGGGATTCCTCCTCAAAATTCGCGCAAATTATACATCACTGTTTACATGCTTGCAATAGGAAAATTGAGACTTTTTCGGGCGAATGGCAAAGCCCCCTGCCCAGTTGACAGGGGGGACAAAAGGACATAACCGACTTATTCGCTTCTTCCCTTCCAGAAATACACGCCGTCCAGAACAGCCAGCAGGATCAGGACAACACCCGAGACCGGCCAGAGAATGTTCTCCTGGAACGGATGGAAGAACAGGAAGGCAAACAGGCCCAGTGCCACGGCCGTGCTGATGGCCATCAGGTACCAGAAAGGACGTCCGCCTCTCAGGGCATCCACGGCCATCTGCAGCTTCATGAACGTTGAGGCCAGCACCACAAAGGCGTACAGGGTCGTCAGGGTTCCCAGTATCTGAACCAGCCAGTGCTGATTACAGATCGCGATGAGTCCGGCAGCCAGCAGGCCCGCTCCCTCAGCCAGTTTCCACGTCTTAGCCGCTTCCTCCCGCGGCAGGCGGATGTACTGAAACAGGTCCCATGCGCCGCCGATGAAAAGAATCACACCGGCCACAATGATCACGGCCGACGCCAGACCGGCCGGATTCGACAGAAGGGTGATGCCCAGAAGCAGCTCACATACCGCCAGGACCACCGAAACGCTGATCTTTTTCAGTCCCTCACTCATTTGCAATCTCCTTTCCCAGTCCACAGCGGGCATGCCCGCCAATGTCTGAAGCGGTCCCCCGCTTCGTTTCCGTTTATCGCTCCCTCTATGATAGCACAGGATCCTCCTGCTGTGGGGACAATTCCCGGAATATTAACAACTGTTAACATTCTGCCGGTTTGGTTCAGCCCCGTTTATTTCGCCGGGTGGCAATCTGGGCCATCTCCAGCATCAGGCGGTCAAAGCCATTCTCTTCCCGGAGTACGCCCCGCTTGATGTCGTAATCCGTTGAAATGCAGCGCTCAAGACAGGCCTTCAGGGTCCCCGTCCCGATGATCTTCGCCTTCATCACCGTCTTCCCGAGAAAGTACGAGTGGATGCCCACCGTTTTGGAAATCTCACTGCTGCTGCGCCGCTGTTCGCTCATGACACCGGCAAACAGCATCTGCCGGATCTGCCTGGTGATCAGGGCAAGGATTCCCAGGCGGCTTTCCCCCGACAGAAGCAGGGTATCCGTCTGGGAAAACGCGGCCTCCGTCCGCCCGTCAAACAGCGCCTCAATCATCTCAAAGACCTG
>JAFUBF010000277.1 GCA_017460325.1 Clostridia bacterium
AGAACCAGAAGCGTCGTGTAAAACACACAGACGAACATACGGAAAAAGGTAACATATCCCTGTTCCGCGCCTACCAGAAAGAGATAGCCGATATAGATGATTTCCCGAACCATGGTCATGGAAAATGTGATGATCATGAATTCAAGAAAGCGCTTGTGTTTCATTTTTCTGAGCACGTTATCCAGTCCTTTTCGGATGAAGGCTGCCATAAACCCGATGAACGTATAGACAACGAGGTTGATTGCCGGTGCATAACCGGTCGTTGTATCATAAAACAGCCCGATCAGTGCCCCTGCCACAAATCCTCCGAAAGTCCCGTAATCATCCGTCAGAAGCGCCAGAAACAGGATCATAAAATCCGGCGCCACCGTGAAAATCCGTACATAGCGTGCCAGTTCCGTCTGAATCACGCAGACCAGAAGGGAGAGGAAAAACAACTTCAGAAAACGTGTCACGGCTGTTCCTCCTCTCCTCTGTCGTATTTCCTGTTTCTGCCCCGCAGAGGTGATTCGGAATGCCCCGAATCGACTCCATCAGGACAACAGGCTTTATAACGTGCCCTGCCCGGACATTTCTGTCAAATGATTAAAAGTCCTCCGGTAATTCAGCCGGTTCATCGTCATCAAGATCCATGTACAGATCCTCCGTATCCGGTTCGGCGGTCGTCTGAGGAATCTCCGGTGTAGGCGTCGGTATCGGGGTCGGTTCCGGCGAAGGTGTGGCATATCGCTCCGAAGAATCACCCATCGCCTCCTCGTCGATCATGACATCCACAACCTCCAGTTCAGGTGCGGCCGTCGGCGCACCGGGGGCATCCGGAAGCGGGACCGGCGTAGAGGCGTTCAACCGCTCCTCTTCAATGACCGCCTGGGGACGCGCCGTGGCCACAGGCGCCAGGATGACATCTGTGCTGTTGTAGTTCTCAGGCATTTCCTCCACCTCTGCATAATACCTGAGTACCAGTACATCCTCCACGTGCTGGAAATCCGCCGCAGGTTCCACCACGATATAGTGCTTGTTGTCCTCAATGGCCCGCGTACTTTCACGGACATAACCGATCAGAAGACCTTTGGGAAAGGATACACCGACGCCGGAGGTAATCACCCGGTCACCGGGTCTGGGTACACTGTCCGCGGACAGGTAGTACATCCGGCACAGGGGCTCTCCCGTACTCCCCAGCGTTCCCTTGATCGCTCCCTGGTCACGGCTGCTTTCGATCAGCGCTGCCAGACTGGCCTGATCATCAATAACGGTAATCACCTTTGAGGTTGTCGGATACACTTCATATACATACCCGATCAGGCCCTGCGCGGTAATCACCGCCATCTGGGAATCGACGCCATCCAGTGATCCCTTGTTGATGGTAAAGGTTGAAAAATAATTCCCCGTTTCGCTGGCAATCACTCTGGCCAGAATGGGATTCATCGTGGCACGCGCCTCGTACTCACCAAGAAGCCCGCGAAGTCGGTTATTTTCCTCCTCAAGTTCCTCATACAGAATCGTTCGCAAAATCAGTTCATCGTTCTGGGCCTTCAGCTGATTATACTCGTATTCGATGTTTCCCCTCAGTTTCAGCCTGTAAAGATAACCCGAAAACTCATACATCACCTTTGAAACCAGATTCTGTACCGGCGTTACAATAAAGGAGATCCCAAGCTCAAACGTTCTGGTCCTCCCCGTCACCTGCTGAAAAATGGTAAAACCGATGATGACAACCAGGAGAACGACCACAATCCGTTTAAGGTAAGCATACAGAACAGGATGCTTTTTCTTCACTGATTTCTCTCCATTCCTGATTATACATACTCCGCTCCATCCGGGATAAACGAACCGGAGGCACAGAGGCCGTTCGCATCAAGTGTTCTTTATCCATCTGCCGGATTCATCGCTGAGATCCCCTCTATCCGTTCTGTCTGCCTGCCTGATCCCGGCCACTGATCTCCTCAAAGTGATCCGCCATGGCACCCGCGCCCAGAATGGTCGATTCCTCCGCCTCCCGGCCAACCGAAACCGATATGCCAAGTTCATCGACAATCAGTGTG
The DNA here is from genome assembly GCA_017460325.1 of Clostridia bacterium. Classification (GTDB taxonomy): domain Bacteria; phylum Bacillota; class Clostridia; order Christensenellales; family Aristaeellaceae; genus Ventricola. Next base: position 2,043 of record JAFUBF010000277.1, read on the forward strand.
TCAAGTCCCGGGAGCTGTGCGCTTCCCCCAGTCAGAATAATCCCGTTCTTTATGATATCCCGGCACAGTTCCGGGGGTGTCATTTCCAGGACCTGGCGAATCTCTCCGACAATGTCCATCAGCACCGGATGGATAGCCCTGCAGATCTCAGAGGTTTTCACATCCTGCGTAAAAGGCATACTGGTTGCCTTATCACGGCCCCGAACCACGACGATCCGATCCTGATTTTCCTCTTCCCTGACATCCGTCAGGTCATACTTGATCTGCTCGGCGATCCGATCCGTGATCTCCATTCCATAATGCCTGTCCAGGTGTTCCCTTATTTTCTCATCAATGAGATCTCCACCCAGCTGGGCGGAACGGGAGGCAACCATCCCCTCAAGGGAAATCAGCGCCACCTCAGTTGTTCCGGCACCGATATCCACAACGAACGTCGCCTTCGCCTTCTTCACCTCATTCGATACCGCATTTGCCGCGGCATATGCCTGCTCGACCATATGAATCTGGCGGACACCGATTTTCCCCAGCACATTGATCACGGACTGGCGCTGAACGGCATTTGCCAGTCCCGGGATGGTTACCACCACCCGCGGTTTAAAATAGAACCGGCTGCCTATCGCTTTTGTCAGAAAATAATGCAGCATGATCTGCGCATTTTCGTAATCCACGATGATCCCGGAACGGATCGGTCGGACTATCCTGTATTCCGAGTTTGCCCGTCCGATAAATTCCTCGCAGCTGTCACCAATGGCAACCACCGGTGACTGACGCGTATTCGCCCTCAAAACCAGCACGGACGCTTCATTGATCACGATTCCCTTGTTCTTTACATAAATACGGGTATTGCTTGTCCCCATATCGACAGCCACATCATGCGACAACTGAAAATTCGGCATCCATTACTCCTTGCTGTTCAATTCATGAAACATCTCTGCCAGAGCGGAAAGTGGAAGACCGACCACGTTGCTGTATGACCCTTCAATTCTGTCAATAAAGGCCTCTCCGGCTCCCTGAATCCCATATGCACCGGCTTTGTCAAGCGGTTCACCGCTCAATGCATAGGCCTCAATTTCATCCGGCTGCAACTTTCTGAAACGGACACGGGTGATTTCGACATGCTGCATCTTTCGCCCGTTTCCCGAATCGATCAGGGTAATGCCGGTATATACCTCATGCCATTTTCCCGAAAGGCTCGTGAGCATCCGGATCGCATTCTCTACCGTATGCGGCTTTCCCAGAATCATATCCCCGTATACAAGCG
>JAFUBF010000278.1 GCA_017460325.1 Clostridia bacterium
CATACTCCACGTGAGCGGTGTTGATCGTGATTCCACGTGCCTTCTCTTCAGGCGCCTTGTCGATTTCATCATAACGCATGGCCTGCGCCTCGCCAAAGGTGGAGAGCACCATGGTGATGGCGGCGGTCAGGGTCGTCTTGCCGTGGTCAACGTGTCCAATCGTTCCGATGTTCACGTGCGGCTTCGTACGTTCGAATTTTTGCTTCGCCATTGGAAAAACCTCCTCGATATTTCGGCTGACAGTTGTTGTGCGGCCTGCCGAATTGTCGGTGGTCGCTGTGGAGCAGGTGATGGGAATCGAACCCACGCGATCAGCTTGGGAAGCTGAAGTTCTGCCATTAAACTACACCTGCAGGTCTGTCAACCGCTAATGACGTGCATATTCTATCTGAAAGAGAAATGATTGTCAATACTCGGCAATTGTTTTTTTCTGCCCTGTTCCATCATTTTTGTCTCATTTTCGGAGATTTTCGCTTTTATTCCCCAAAAAGGAAGCCGGATGCCCGTACATCACTGCCCACCGCCGATACGCAAGGCAGTTGCTCAGTGCTCCTCCGGGTTCGGTTCCTTCCTGACCGCCGCATCCCCGTTTCCCTTTCTGCCCTGAGGATAGGAAGCGGCTCTGGCCTTTTTCCTGGCATGCTCCCGGGCATTGGTCCGGACCGCCTCGCGCCGTTTCTCCCGCATCTGGGCCCGCCGCTCATCCTCCCGGGCACTTTCCAGTACAATTCCCTCTTCCCGCAGCACCTCCGCCATTTTGAACTTCAGGCGCCACAGGGTGTTGTCAATGCTCTTGGCCGTCCGGCCCAGGGTTCTGGCAATCTCCTGGTAGTTCTTTCCCTCCAGGTAGAGGCCGTACACCTCTTTTTCAAGCGCAGACAGCCGCGGCTGCAGACGCTTTTCAATGCTGTCAATGTCCTCGCGGTCAATCAGCAGCTCCATGGGATCCATGCTCCGGTTTTCCGTCAGGGTATCCATCAGGGTTCTGCTCTCGTCCCCCTCAAAAACCGGCAGGTTCAGGGACACATAGCTGTTGAGCGGAATATGTTTCTGCCTTGACGTGGCCCGGACAGCGGTCATGACCTGATTCTGAATCCGGAGTTCCGCATACGGACGGAACGGAATGGATCGCGTCGGGTCATACTCCCGGACCGCCTTGTACAGCCCGATCATCCCCTCCTGGATCAAATCGTCCCGGTCCGCTCCCACCAGGAAATACGGCCGGCATTTATGGGTCACCAGCTGCTTGTAACTGACCAGCAGGTAATCCATGGCCTCAAGATCCCCGCCCTGTGCCAGCGCGACGATCTCCTCATCGCTTATCCCCTCATACCGGCTTTCATCCATGCCTCATTCCTCTGCCTCTCCCTTTCGCATCCGGTCAAATATTTCCCGCTGTTCCGGTGTGAGCCGTGTCAGAAGATCTCCGCGTGATACCGCCACTTCAGAGGCCGTTCGCCGGCCCTGTGACCGCACCTGCGTCAGCTCCATCAGAAACTCTCTCGAGGAAATCCGAACCGCTCCGCGGCCCATGGTGACGGTCTGCTCCACCGAGTCGCTGGTGGCCACCCGGACCTGCCGCCATTTGGGCGCCGCCTCACACGCAGCCTCAATGTAATTATCCGCACTCTCCCCGTGCCGGGTAAAGACCACCTGAATGCCGTACTGGTCAATGCGCGTGCTCATGGGACGGTCCGTATAGTGTCCGTCGAACACCACAATCACCTCCTCGCCGGAATAACCGGCATAGTCGGCAATCATGTGAATCAGGCGGTCTCTCGATTCCTCAATGGTCAGGTGTTCCCGCTGAGGAACCGTCCATGCACCGATGACGTTGTACCCATCCACCAGAAGAAGCGGTTTCACTTGCCACCTCGTCCTTCGGCAATGGCAAAGAGAATGATTCCCGCGGCAACGGAGGCATTGAGTGAATCGATCTTCCCGTAGAGCGGAATCGTCACCATGTCATCACAGTGTTCGCTGACCAGTTTGGACATTCCCTCTCCCTCGGACCCGATGACCAGTGCCACCGGTCCGGAATAATCGACGCTCCGGTAATTCTTCCCGTTCATCGCCGTTCCGAACACCCAGCACCCTTCCTTCTTGAGGGCCTCCAGGGTTCTGGAAAGGTTCGTCTCCCGTACCACCGGAATATGCTCCACCGCGCCCGCACTCGCCTTGACGGCACTGGGGGTCAGGCCCACTGCCCGGCGGGAGGGAATAATCACGCCGTGAGCACCGGCGCACTCCGCGCTGCGGATAATCGCGCCCAGATTGTGCGGATCGGTAATCCCGTCCAGCACCACAATAAACGGTGCTTCTTTCCGCTCTGCCGCCAGCGCGAAGATGTCCTCCAGTGTGCGATAGGCATAGGCCGAAACAACCGCTATCATTCCCTGATGGTTCGGCGCCATGGCATCCAGCCGGGCTCTGTCCACTTCCTGGACCACCACATGCTGTTCCCTGGCCGTTGCCACGATTTCCCTGGCGGAGCCCATCAGCTCGCCCTTTGCCACCAGCAGCTTTTCCATATCCCGTCCGGCCTTCAGCGCCTCGCGGATCGGATTCCGGCCGACCAGCAGATTCTCCGCCTCCGGTTCATAGGCCGGGGCCGACTCCCGGAATCCACGCTCCGGTGCACGAACTTCCTCATGTTCGCGCCGGTCCTGCGTATACGGCTTTCCGCGGCCGCCGTCGGCTTTTCCCTTATACGCCTCCCGATGCGGCATCCTCCGGCCTTCCTCCGGTCCGTTTCCCCGATTCTCCGGTACGCGTCGCTGCCATGTTTTCTCCGCTTCCGTTCCCTCACCGGCCGGACGCCGGGCGCCTTTCAGCGGTTTCTTTCCTTCATCTCCGGCCATATCCCTCCGGGGACGACGTGTTTTTTCGTCGTCTCTCCAGTCATTTCTGGGGTCTTTCTTTCTGCCGGTTACCTTGTCATAAAACGCCACGTTCTCAACTCCCTTAATTTCAGATCTCTTCCCGGTAAAGGCTGCATGTCATTCTTTTTTTCCGTCAATGGCCGCCGCTCTGGCACGCATCTTATCCGCCTGCCCGCAGCTGTTTTTCCCCTCCGGGCATGGTCCGTTCAGACAGGCAGGTCCCGCCTTGGCAAACAGGACGGGTGCCGCCCGGCGGCAGCACTCCAGCATCTGCCACGCCATCTCCCGGATTTCCCACTGTGCCCGGCCGCAGCACCGAAGTGCAAAGAAATGGGACAGTTCCCGGGCATTCATGGTCACCACCAGCCGCGTGGCAGCCGCATTGGGCAGAACAAAACGGGCATCCTCATTGGAGGACTGCCCCTGTCCCCCGAGCGCTGCCTGCCACTCGCAGTACCAGGTGTGCATCGTTTCCATCTGTTCTTCATAGCGCCGACGGGCATCCTCGCCAAGGGCCGCAATGCTGGGCGGAACAACATAATCAAACGTCTTCTCCATGGAGACGTACCGCTGACTCTGAACGGAAAAGGAGGCAATCCGGTGCCTGGTCAGCTGCGCCAGCAGGGCCCGGCTGACTCCCTCGATGAGAAAAGAGAAGCTGGCATGTTCCGCCACCGAAAGATGGCCTCTGCCCATGACTCCCTCCAGGAATGCGCCCTGGTCCTCGTTTTCCACCCGGCTCTGAAGCGCCTCCGTGTCCATTCCCGAATAGCACATTCTGGCCGCCAGTGCGGTCAGCTTGTCCGGATCCGGCGTCATTGCCAAGAGTTTTACTTTCAACTGTGCTGTACCCATAGTTCCTCCGTTTCATGCAGCGCCTTTCCCATCAGATACAGAAGGCGCTCCGTCTGTTTTTTCACATACAGCATACCCCAAAGCGCTTCAAGACCGGTCGCCGAGCCGTAGTCGGCGGCCGTTGCGTGCTTTGGCGGTGCATGCTTGGCCTGGGCATTCCGTCCCTTCCGGACGATATCCAATTCCTCTTCCGTCAGTTCCCCCGAAATTGCCTCAAGCATGGCCCTCTGAGCTCCCGCGCTGACCATCCGGGTAGCCATCCGGTGCATTGCCCCCACCTGTCTGCCGGATGTCAGCAGATAGGACCGGACATACAGATCATGCAGCGTGTCCCCCAGATAGGCCAGCTGCAGAGCATTGAATGCACGGACATCTCCAAAGGGAAAGGCAGGTTCAAATTCTTCCAGTGGAAGACCATTCACTCCCAGATGCCTCCCTTTAATCAAATTCATACAAACCCATGATCAGTATACCACCAAACCCGGATGGATGAAACCCCGTTTTCGGAACTTTCGTCACGGAGCACGTTCTGCACGGAACAGGCCCCACGCAGAAAACCGGCCGCAGTTCCGCAGCCGGCCTGTACACACTCCTGACAAATCCCCGGGCATATTCACAGGAATCTCCCGTTTCAACGCTGCCGTATCACGCGGACCGGTTCCCCATGCCGGGGTCTTACGCACCGCACCTTTCCCGGATACTTGGCATCCAGATAATCCTCAAACGCATCCGGATCTCCCGGATTGTTCCTGAACATGTCCCAGTGTCCCGGAATCACCATTCCCGGCCGCAGTTCCCCGGCCAGATCCACCGCCTCCTGATAGGTCATGTTGCCGATGCAGTCCCGGCGGTATCGCTCCCCGTCCCGTCCGTTAATGGGCAAAAGCGCCGCATCAATCGGCCCGAACGCCTTAAGGGCCGGCAACATGCCCTCATACCGGAGGGTATCCCCCGCGTGGTAGATTCTGAGACCGTTTCCTTCGATTATGTACTGCAGGGCGGGGACCTGTCCGGTGACCGGATCCCGGTCAATGAATTCGTGAGCTGCCGCCAGTGCACGGATTGTGATGTCCCCGACACTGCAGCTCTCCCCGTCATTCATCCCCCGCATCCGTTCCTCGGTGACGCCGTCCTCAAGGACCGAAGGGGCATGCACACCGGGGAACACAAACAGGGCATCCGGACATTGCCTGGCCCACAGACGCCAGGACATGTGATCCATATGATCCAGATGATTGTGCGTTCCGAGGAATGCATCTATCCCCGTAACCTCCTCTGCCGGGACCGGCGGATTGACCTGACGCCGGGCTGCCGGCGAGGCATAATAGTCAATGCACAGAACGGTCTCCCCCATCTTGATCAGCAGGCCCATCTGGCCCAGCCACCACAGAACCGCCTCTCCCATCTCAGCGGGCGTTTCCCTGACACTTTTCAAAAACGCGTTCATTCCATCCTCCGTTCTGTCGGCTCCGGCCGGCATTTTTCTTTTTACAGGGCTTGACTTGCCCTCCGGATTGCTTCCCGGTGATTATAAGGGAGTGGAA
>JAFUBF010000279.1 GCA_017460325.1 Clostridia bacterium
ATAATTGTATTGAATTTTTTTGAATATTTCGAGTAAAATATTTATGCAGAACGGTAATATACGCGTGAAGGACCCGTGACTGGCAGAAAAACCAGCTTGGCCCTGAACGGAAAAGGAGAGTTCCCGGTGCTCTGCACCGGTCTGCCAAAGTATGTCCCATTACGGTGTCGAAAGCCGAAGAAACAATAATGAAGGAGGTAACAGGCTGAAATGCACAGAACGCTTAAATCGCGCCTGATCACGGCCGGAATCGGAGTGGCCGTGTTTCTGGCGGTCATCATCTCGCTGAATCTGCTGCTGGTAACGGATGCCAACAAGGAAAAATATAAGGCATATCTGGATGAGAAACGGGAAGAGGTGAATCTGCTGACGGCAGCTGCGGCAGGTGCATCCATCGTGATTGCGGCCGTGCCGGATGATGCCACCACGCCCATTGCGGAACAGATTGCAGGGGTGGCTTCCTATCTGGTTCTGGTCTCGGTGGTCATTCAGGCGGAGAAACTGATCGTGGTCTTTGGCTGGGATCTGGCGCTGAAGATTCTGATTCCCTGTTCGCTGCTGCTGTTTCTCCTGTTTGTCACCATGGATAAACGGCGGATCCTCTCGTTCTGCTCGAGGCTGCTGGCGGTGGCCGCCTGCGTCCTGCTCATGATCCCCCTCTGCCAGTGGATTGACGAAAAAATCAGCGACAAATTCCAGACGGCACAGGTGCTGAGCCAGGCCATCGCGGCGGAGGAACCGGAGGAAAATGCGGAGGAGGAAAAAGAGAAAAAATCTCTTCTGGAGACGGCGGGCTCCTTCTTTTCCGGGGTCAAGGATTCCCTTGCAGGGATTCCGGAAAGCGTAAAACAGACGCTGATTCGGTATATGGATGGGGTAGTCATGATGATTCTGACCTCCTGTGTGGTGCCGGTTGCCGTGTTTCTTGCCCTGATCCTGCTGTTTAAGGGACTGTTCGGGTCATTTCTCACGCCGGAAATCACCATGAGAGAACGTCCGGCTGAGTGACAGCCCCGGCTCTTCGTGCGATTTCGGATTTCTGATTGTGATTTGCGGATAAAGACTCTCCTGCGTTTTGTGGGAGGGTTTTCCTGTTTTCGCTCAGAAGTGATTCGGGAAAGGCTGGTACAGTTTCGGTCAATCCGGATACGGCGCGGGGGCTAACGGAATGAAACCGCACCGTTTTCGTGAATTTTCCCTGGTTGGATGAAATGTTGTACTTGCTTTTCCCGGGCAAGTCATATACAATCTGCAACTGTGCGCTTGTACGTGCCCGTGAAAGGAACACAGCGCAGTAACTCAGAAGATTTTGACCGGGACGGGCAGATGCCCCCGGGAAAACGGCATCCGGATGCTGCCTGCGAAGACGGACAGCAGCGGCGCCGATGGGCAGGAGATAGGGAAAATGACAATACTCGGGTATGGAGATTCGATCATGTTTGGATGGGATCCCCGGCTCGGAGCCAGGGACAACCGACTGCCTGAGGAATGCATCTGGTTCGAACGGCTGTCATTCCTGTATGGATACAGGGGCATCAATGACGGCCTGCCGGGGCGGAAGATTCCCGTCGGGCACGCTGTGCCGGGATTTCTGCACGCCGTCTCCGGGCAGGAATGGCAGGTGCTTTTCCTGATGCTGGGGACTAATGATCTCCTGGATTCCGGATTCCGGTCTCCGGACAGGATCGGGCAGAGATGGGATGCCGCGCTTGCCGCGCTGCTTGAACGCTTTCCGGAGAGAAAAGACCGGATTGTCCTTGCCACCTGCCCGTATGCGCCGGTATTTCCCGGCGATCTGACGGAGGAGATCCGGCGGGGCTATCGGGTCATGGCGGAAAAGTACGGCGTTTCCTTCTTTGATGCGCTGGACCCGCTGCCGGCCCTGTATGACGGAATTCATCTGAGTGAGGAAGGACATCGGATTCTGGCGGAGCGGGCAGCCGCATTTCTTTCGCGGTTCCGCACCGGAGAGGATAGTTAAGACACAGGCGGAGCACGGACACGGAAAGTTTGTTCGGTTTCGCGGGGAGGCCGGTCTGAATGGGCCGGAACAGGAGGTTAACATGAAAATTGCAGTCACCTATGAAGATGGAAAAGTCTTTCAGCACTTCGGGCATACCGAGATGTTCAAGGTATACGAAGTGGAGAACGGGAAAATACTGAATACGCAGGTCATCAGCTCGGAGGGAAGCGGGCACAGTGCACTGGCCACGCTGCTGGCCGGTCAGCAGGTGAATGTGCTTATCTGCGGCGGCATCGGCGAAGGAGCACAGGCGGCACTGGCGGAGAGCGGCATCGAGCTGTGTGCAGGTGCATCCGGCGATGCGGATGAGGCGGTTAAGGCGTATCTGCGGGGCGAGCTGGTGAATACCGGGGCAAACTGTGATCACCATTCGGAGGAACACAGCTGCGGCGAAGAGGGCTGCGGGTCGGAAGGCTGCGGAAACTGCCCGGGCAGCTGTCATTTGACGGGTCGGAATGTGGGAAAGATCTGCCGGACGCACTACCGGGGGACATTTAACGACGGAACGACGTTCGATTCCTCGTATGACAGGGGCGAGCCGCTGGAATTTGTCTGCGGTGCCGGCATGATGATCCGGGGCTTTGATGCCGCCGTGGCAGACATGGAAGTGGGTCAGACTGTGAAGGTACACCTCATGCCGGAGGAGGCGTATGGGGAATCGGATCCCAACGCCATCTTTACCGCGCAGATTGCCATGGTACCCGGGTCAGAGAACCTGACGGTGGGGCAGCAGGTCTATCTGCAGGATATGCAGGGCCGTCCGTTCCCGGCCAGGGTGACGGCAAAGACGCCGCTGACCATCACCTTTGATGCCAACCATGAAATGGCCGGGAAGGAACTCAATTTCGAGATTGAACTGGTGGAGGTCCGGGAGGCCTGATTGCGGTTCCGGTCCTTTCCAGGGGGACAAGCTGGCCCCTGATCATCCGAATGTAAAAAATTTCATTAATTTTGCAAATTTATACATTTTTTACCTTGACACATTCCTGAAAAAGGAATAAAGTATGCATACATTTTCCGGGAGGAAGATGGAGCAAAATGCAAGACTCCGGCCTGGCCGGAAAGAGATTCAGGAGGTTTAATCATGAAAAAGGTCATTAGCATCATTCTCTGCATGGTGATGGTAGTGTTTGCAGCAGCTGCGTTTGCCGCCCCGGCGACGCTGGATTCCGTCAAGGCGAAGGGCGAACTGGTGGTGGCCACCAGCCCGGATTTCCCGCCGTTTGAGTCCCTCAGCGGAGATGGCAGCGTGGTCGGCATTGAGATGGAACTGGCTGCCGCCGTGGCTGAGAAGCTGGGTGTCAAACTCACTGTGGAACAGGTCAACTTTGACTCCATTCTCATGGGCGTTGCCAGCGGCTCCTATGATGTGGGCATTTCCGGTTTCTCCGTCACCGAAGAGCGGAAAAAGAACGTACTCTTTACTGATCCTTACTGCCTGGCGGCTCAGGCGATCGTCGTGGTCGACGGCAGCCCGATTGCCACCAAGGCGGATCTGGAAGGCAAACTGATTTCCGTACAGACCGGCACAACCGCTGAGGTGTTCTGCCTGGAGAACGGGTACACGGTTGAATCCTATACCAACAACGTGGATGCACAGCTGGCCGTTCAGAACGGCAACGTGGATGCCTGGGTAATTGATGACCTGACGGCGGCTGAAATGGTCGCATCCAACAATGAAAAAGGTGGCAAGAAACTGGTCATTCTCTCTGAGGCCATGACGACGGAGCCCTATGCCTTTGCTTTCGCCAAGGAGAGCGGAGATCTGGTTGAGGCGATTAACGGCTATGTCAATGAACTGGTCGCGGATGGTACGGTTGCGGCAATCTTTGAAAAGTACGCGGCCCCGTATACCTCTCCCGAAACAGCCAAATAAAAAAGCGGATCAGTAATTCGGACAGAAGATGCGACATCGTCGCATCTTCTGTCATGTATTTTGAAAGGAGCGGATTGAATGAGTGCATGGCTTTCCACGTTGCACCAGACCTTTATTGAAACCGGTTACTGGAGGCAGATGCTGCTCGGTCTCCAGAACACGGTCATCATTACGCTGGGGGCCCTTCTGATTGGCGTTACCGTAGGTGCAATCCTGGCCATCTGCAAATTCTTTTCGGAGGGGAACAGGGCACTGCGTCCCCTTGAGATCATCTGTGATCTGTACACCACCGTGATTCGGGGAATTCCCATGATGGTGCTGCTCCTGGTCTTTTTTTTCGTGATCTTTTCAGGAACAAGAAACAAACTGGGCGTGTGTATCCTGGCATTCGGGCTGAACTCGGCTGCCTATGTGGCTGAGGTGATCCGGAGCGGAATCAATGCCGTTGACCGGGGGCAGATGGAAGCCGGACGGAGCCTCGGTATGTCAAAGCTTCAGGCGATGCAGAAAGTCGTCATGCCGCAGGCAATCCGGAATATATTGCCGGCCATCGGCAATGAGCTGATTACCTTGGTCAAGGAAACCTCGGTGGCCGGATATGTGGGCGTCATGGACCTGACCAAAATGGGTGAACGTGCAAAAGCCATTACCTTTGACGCGGTCAATCCGCTTCTGGTGGTTGCGCTGACGTACCTGATTATCGTCCTTGGACTGACACGCATCCTGGGCGCGGTGGAGAGGAGGATGAACCGTGATAAGCGTTAAGAAACTGACCAAGCGGTTTGGTGATCTGGTGGTTCTGGACAACATTGACACGGAGATCGATCGTGGTGAGGTGATCTGCGTCATTGGCCCCAGCGGAGCGGGAAAATCGACCTTCCTGCGGTGCCTCAACATGCTGGAGACTCCCACGTCCGGCCAGATCATCTTTGAGGACAACGACCTGACGGATCCCAAAACGAACCTGAATCTGCATCGGCAGCGCATGGGAATGGTGTTCCAGCAGTTCAATCTCTTTCCGCACATGACCGTTTTGGACAATCTCACCTGTGCCCCCATCATGCTGAAAAAGGAAAAGAAAGAGTCGGCGGAGGGCAGGGCTATGGATCTGCTGAAGCGCATCGGCCTCGCCGACAAAGCCAGTGCCTGGCCCGCACAGCTGTCCGGCGGACAGAAGCAGCGGGTAGCCATTGTACGGGCCCTGTGCATGGAGCCGGATGTCATGCTCTTTGATGAACCGACCTCCGCCCTGGACCCGGAGATGGTGGGTGAGGTGCTGGATGTCATGAAGAAGCTGGCGGAGGCGGGCATGACCATGGTGGTGGTGACCCACGAGATGGGCTTTGCGCGTGAGGTGGCCAGCCGGGTGATGTTCC
>JAFUBF010000280.1 GCA_017460325.1 Clostridia bacterium
CATGCGCGTCTTGAACCGCTGGATGCCGCCATACGGCGTCTCGAGGACATGGAGGAGGAACGCCGGGAAGCGACGAAACTCCTTTCGGAACCCGGGATGGAGGAAATGGCTGAGGAGGAACTGAGCCGGCTGAATGCGGAAATACAGGAGACAGAGCAGGCAGTTCGGATCATGCTGATTCCGCCGGATCCCAATGCCGAACGAAGTGCGGTCATGGAAATCCGAAGCGGCGCGGGCGGCGCGGAGGCGGCCCTGTTTGCGGCGGACTTACAGCGCATGTATATGCGGTATGCGGAGCGCCGTGGGTGGCGTTGCGAGATGATAGATGTGTCTCCCACCGAGCTGGGGGGAATCAAGGAAGCGGTCTTTGAAATCCAGGGAGATGGGGTGTTCAGCCGTCTGCGGTATGAGAGCGGTGTTCACCGGGTCCAGCGTGTGCCGGTTACGGAGAGCAACGGAAAGCGGCAGACCTCCACGGCGACGGTGGCAGTCATGCCTGAGGCACAGGACGTGGATGTCGAAATCGACCCCAATGACCTTCGGATTGATACCTACCGGGCATCCGGTCATGGCGGACAGTACATCAACCGGACAGACAGCGCCGTCCGAATTACACACCTGCCCACGGGGGTGGTGGTGACCTGTCAGGATGAGAAAAGCCAGCTGAAAAACAAGGACAAGGCCATGCGTGTCCTTCGTACCCGGCTGTATGAACGGGCACTTGAGGCACAACATGAGGCGGAGGCAGAGAACCGGCGCTCTCAGGTGGGAACCGGGGATCGGAGTGAGCGAATCCGTACGTACAATTTCTATGAGGGACGCGTCACGGACCATCGGATCGGGAAAACGGTCTATTCTCTGCCGACGTTTCTGGATGGGGACATTGATGAACTGGTGGAGCCGCTCATGCTGGCGGACCGCCAGGAAAAGCTGCGTCAGCTCGGGCTGGCGCCGGGGCAGACGGAGACAGACTAAATGGACACAAAGGTACTGAAACCGACGGAGGAAAATATCCGCTATGCCGGGTCTCTGATAGCGGCGGGACAGCTGGTGGCCTTTCCGACCGAGACGGTGTACGGACTGGGGGCGGATGCCCGAAACGGGGCTGCAGTGGCATCTATTTTCCGGGCCAAGGGGCGCCCCGGTGACAATCCGCTCATCGTTCATGTCAGTGAATCCGGGGAAATTCTGCCGCTGGTCAGCGGAATCCCGGCGCAGGCACGGATTCTCATGGAACACTTCTGGCCCGGGCCGATGACCCTGATTTTTCCCAGATCAGACCGGATTCCGGATGAGGTGAGCGCAGGACTTGATACGGTCGGCATCCGGATGCCGTCCAACCCGGTGGCCAGGGAACTGATCCGCCGGAGCGGGTGTCCCATTGCGGCGCCCAGTGCCAACCGGAGCGGACGTCCGAGCCCGACAACGGCGGCGCATGTCTACGAGGACATGAACGGACGGATTCCCGTCATCCTGGACGGGGGACCCTGCGAGGTCGGACTGGAGTCCACCGTCATTGATGCACGGGGGCCTGTCCCGGTTATTCTGCGCCCCGGCGGGATTACGCCGGAGATGATCCGGGCAGTGGCCGGGGACGTCCGGCTGGATGAACACATCATGGCGCCGGTAGCGGAGGGCGAACGCGTTCGGTCACCGGGGATGAAATACCGGCATTACGCGCCGGAGGCCAGGACGGTTATCTTTGAGGGAACACCCGAAAAGGTCATTGCCGAGATCTGCCGTCGATACGACGCAGAACAGGCGGCGGGCGGTTTCCCTGCCATTCTGGGGTTTGAAACCCATGATTACGGAGGACGAAGGGTTTTGTCTCTGGGCGTTCCGGAGCATCCGGATGAGGCAGCCGGCCGACTGTTTGCCGCACTTCGCGAACTGGATACGGAAAAGCGGACACTGGCCCTGTGTGAGGCGGTCAGCCTTGAGGGAATCGGGCTTGCGGTCATGAATCGCATGGGAAGGGCAGCCGCGTTTGATATCATCAGGATAGAATAAGACATTACCTGAGTGGATCCGGTGCTCCGCACCGGTATGTCAGGGAATGTCCCTCATTAACATACGGTGTCGAAAGCCAAAGGAACGGTAAAGGAGACGGATAAGCATGAGTTTTGTGGATATCATACTGAAGAAAAAGGAAGGTCTTCCGCTGACCGATGAGGAAATCCGGATGTTTGCGATGGGGGCGGCAACCGGTTCCGTGCCGGACTACCAGCTCTCAGCACTTCTCATGGCCATCTGCTTTCAGGGAATGGATGCCAGAGAAACCACGACGCTGACCATGGAGATGATGAAGAGCGGGGATCAGATGGATCTTTCCGGCATTGACGGAGTCTGTGTAGACAAGCATTCTACCGGTGGTGTGGGAGATACCACGACTCTGGTGCTGGTGCCTCTTGTGGCCGCCTGCGGCGGGCATGTGGCCAAACTTTCAGGTCGCGGTCTGGGACATACCGGCGGAACGCTGGATAAACTGGAGAGCGTTCCGGGTTGCCGGGTTGATCTGAGTGAGGAACAGTTCATTGAGCAGGTGCGGAAAATCGGCTGTGCTGTCAGCGGGCAGACGCAGAATCTGTGCCCGGCGGACAAGGCACTGTATGCCATTCGGGATGTGACGGGGACGGTTGGATGTAGTCCGCTTATAGCCTCCAGTATCATTTCGAAAAAGCTGGCCAGCGGAGCCGGAGCCATTGTGCTGGATGTGAAGACGGGAAACGGGGCTCTGATGCCTACGGTGGAGGAGTCTGTGCAACTGGCCAAAGCCATGGTGGACATCGGGCGCAAGGCCGGGAAGCCGGTATATGCCCTGGTGACCGGGATGGATCAGCCTCTGGGAACCCATGTGGGTAATGCCCTTGAGGTGAAAGAGGCTATCGAGATTCTCTCGGGACGGGCAACAGGTGATCTGCTTGAGATCAGTCTTGATCTGGGGTCCTTTATGCTCGTCGCCTGCGGACAGGTGTCTACGGTTGAAGAGGGCAAGAAACGGATGCGGGAGGCCATTGAAAGCGGTGCCGGCCTTCGTAAGCTGGAAGAGATGCTAAAGGCACAGGGGGCGACGGCCGATGTCTGCCGGGATGTTACGCTGCTGCCCCAGGCGCCGGTTCTTGTACCGGTTCCGGCAACCCGGGACGGGTATATTGTGAGTATGGATACAAAGGCCATTGGTTACTGCACGCAGCATATGGGTGCAGGACGGGCGAAAAGTACAGACCGTATCGATCCCGCCGTCGGACTGGTGATGCAGGTCAGACTGGGCGATCACGTCCGGACCGGGGATACCCTGTGTATGCTGCATCTGCGGGATGCCTCTCAGGCAGAGCCGGCCATCAGGGCCATGCAGGAAGCGGTATGCATCGGGGACGAGGCCCCGGAGAAGCGTCCGCTGGTGTCTGCCTTTGTGTCGGCAGAGGAGACCGTGTATACAAAGGGATACGGCCCGAAATAAACAGACTCCCGGTCTTCATGATACCGTACCGAAAGTCGGAGGAATGGAATGAAACTGATTCATTTGAGTGATCTGCATATCGGGAAACGTGTCAATGAGTTTTCCATGCTGGAAGATCAGAAATTTATCCTCTCCCGGATTCTCTCGATCATTGAGGATGAACAGCCGGATGGCGTCCTCCTGGCCGGGGATATTTATGACAAGACGGTTCCCTCTGCTGAGGCGGTTGCGCTGTTTGACCACTTTCTGGTCCGGCTTTCGCAACTTGGTCCGGCCGTTTTCCTCATCTCCGGAAATCACGATTCGCCGGAGCGGATTGCCTTTGGCGGACGGCTGATGGAGCACAGCCGGGTGTATGTTTCGCCGATCTTTGACGGGCATATCAAATCGGTTTCCCTGAAACAGGGAGATCAGGAAGTACGGATCTTTCTTCTGCCGTTTCTCAAACCGGCGCAGGTCCGGCATCTCCTGGATGAATCGGTGGAGGACTACAATCAGGCGATGGAAGCCTGCGTCCGGGAGATGCAGGTGAATCCGGAGGACATCAACATTCTGGTCACGCATCAGTTTGTGACCGGGGCTGTTCGGTGCGATTCCGAGGAGCTGTCGGTAGGCGGTACGGACAATGTGGACTTTGAGGTATTTGCGCCCTTTGACTATGTGGCACTGGGACACCTCCATGGGCCACAGCATGTGGGACGCGAAACCATCCGGTATGCCGGTTCGCCTCTCAAGTATTCCTTCTCCGA
>JAFUBF010000281.1 GCA_017460325.1 Clostridia bacterium
AGATTGTGGTAACAAAGGAAAAAAGCGGTGGAAGCCGTGCGGAAATCATCATCTGACAGGAACTGCACAGCCGGTATTCCGCCCGGCATTTGGCAGGGCGGAATACCGTGTTTTGATGGAGAGGTGCGACTTTTTGCATGGATTTCGGGCAGAACTTGAAGTATGAGGTTTTTTTTGTTATAATCCCGCAGTGCTGACAGAGTTGCGCAAAACAGACAGGACCGGAATTTTTAAAGAGGGAGAAAGCAATGCCGAAACTGGAAGGGTATCATCGGGATCTTTCCTACAGCTATGCGCCCGGGCTTTTCCCGGCAACGGCGTGTCTGCGGGCCTGCCCGGACCGGTGCATGCGGCTGCTGGTGTCGGAGAAAATCCGGCGGACGGAGGATGTTGAGAACCTTCTTGAGGCCTGCCGGGACAGGGAGATCCGTGTGGAAACGGCAGACCGCGTTCTTGAGCGGCTTTCCAGAAAAGAAAACTGCTATGCAGCCATGGTCTATCGGAAGGCGGAAGGACAGTTTGAGGCAGGGCCTCATATTATCCTTCATGAGACCAGTGATTCGGGGAACATGGGGACGATTTTCAGAACAGCGCTTGGGCTGGGCTACCGGAATGTGGCCATTATCCGGCCTGCGGTGGATTCGGATGATCCGAGAACGGTACGGGCTTCCATGGGAGCGGCTTTTGATCTGCAAATCCGTCATTTTGACGGATTTGATGCATATCTTGCCGAATTTCCGGAAATCCGGCTTTTTCCTTTCATGCTGGACGGGTCTGTGACGCTTAGTGAGGCGCTTCAGGATGTACCGGACAGGTATGCGCTGGTTTTCGGCAATGAGGCCTCCGGTCTTCCGCCGCGATTCAGTGCACTGGGAACGGCGGTACGCATTCCCCACAATGATCGGATTGATTCCCTGAACCTGGCCATTGCGGCCGGTATCGGGATGTATGCTTTTTCACAGCGATTCGAAGGAGAAAAACGATGAGATTGGTACTGGATGCCATGGGCGGTGATCTTGCTCCGCAGATCAATGCGGACGGCGCCATCATGGCGGTAAAGGAATTTGATGACCTGACGGTGGTCCTGGCGGGGCCCGAGGAGGCGGTTCGCGGGGCTCTTGAGGGCAGCAGCCTCAGGGAGGATTATGAAAAGGTTCGGGACCGGATCGAAATTCTGGATGCGCCGGAGGTGATTTCCACCGAGGAACATCCGGTTATGGCACTTCGGAAAAAGAAACAGTCTTCCTTTGTTCTGGGCATGGATCTGGTCAGGAACCACGGGGCGGATGGTTTTGTCAGTGCCGGCTCTACCGGTGCCGTGATGGCCGGTGCCATGTTCAAGATGGGACGGATCCGCGGAATTGACCGACCGGCCCTGTGCGCCCTTGTTCCGGTTCCGGGACGGCCGCTGCTGCTGGCGGATTCCGGTGCCAATGTCGACTGCCGGCCTGAGTGGATTGTGCAGTTTGCCATGATGGGCAGTATTTACATGAACCGGGTGATGAAAATTTCCTCGCCAAAGGTGGGCCTCCTGAATATCGGCGTCGAGGAGGCCAAGGGAAACGATCAGGTGAAAGTGGCCTATCAGATGATGCGGGCTTCCGGACTG
>JAFUBF010000282.1 GCA_017460325.1 Clostridia bacterium
TGCATGCCTCCGGCACCCGGGCCATGATGGAAGCGGCCCTGGAGGGCCTGACCCATCCCGACGGCACCCGGCCCCTGCTGATCGCCGTAACCCAGCTGACCAGCACGGATCAGACCGCCATGGAGCGGGATCTGCTGATTGAAAAGCCCCTGGATCAGGTGGTGCTGCACTACGCGGAAACCGCCCGGATCTCCGGTCTGGACGGGGTGGTCTGCTCCCCCCTGGAAGCCGCGAAGGTTCACCAGGTCTGCGGAAAGGACTTCCTGACCGTAACCCCCGGGGTCCGGTTTGCCGACGGCATGGGCAAGGATGATCAGAAACGGGTGATGACCCCCGCGGACGCGGGCAGAGCCGGCAGCGACTATATCGTGGTTGGCCGGCCCATCACCGGGGCGGCGGATCCGGTGGCCGCCTGGAAGCGGTGCCTGCGGGAGTTTACAGGATCGGATGACTGAGGCGAAAAAGGAGGATCACATCATGGATATGGAAAACATTCAGCGGCTCATTGCCAGGGACCTGTTAAAAATCAGGGCGGTCTTTTTCCGGCCGGAAGAGCCCTTTACCTGGGCCAGCGGGATCCTTTCCCCCGTCTACTGCGATAACCGGCTGACCCTGACGGACGTGGCGGTACGCACGGACGTGGAGGAATCCCTGGCCCAGGTGATTAAAACCGAATACCCGGAGGTGGAAGTCCTCATGGGCACCTCCACCGCGGGCATCGCCCACGCCGCCATCACCGGCCACCTGATGGGCCTGCCCATGGGGTATGTGCGGTCCGGTGCCAAGGATCACGGCCGGCAGAACCAGATTGAGGGCCGGCTGGAGCCGGGCCAGAAGGTGGTGGTTATTGAGGATCTGATCTCCACCGGCGGCAGCGTGCTGGAGGTGGTTCAGGTGCTGCGGGACGCGGGCGCGGAGGTTCTGGGCATCGCCAGTATCTTTACCTACGGTATGCAGAAGGGCATTGACCGTCTGGCGGCCGCCGGGGTGCGGAATGTGAGCCTGACCAATTTTGACACCATCGCCCGGGAAGCCGCCGCCGCGGGATACATCAAACCTGAAGACATTCAGCCGCTCATCGCCTTCCGGAACAATCCCTCTGACAGCAGCTGGATGAAATAAAAGGAGAGCATACATGAGAAGCGTCATCGATATTCCGGATCTTTCCCTGGAGGAGCTGGACGCCCTGATGGATTCGGCGGAGGATATTATTGCCCATCCTGAGGATTATCAGGATGTTTGCCGTCACAAGAAGCTGGCCACCCTGTTCTTCGAGCCCAGCACCCGCACCCGTCTGAGCTTTGAGGCCGCCATGTATGAGCTGGGAGGCAACGTAATCAGCGTGGCGGGCGCTGACGCCAGCTCCGTGGCGAAAGGGGAGAGCGTGGCGGATACCTTTAAGACCGTTTCCTGCTACGCGGATATCATCGCCATGCGCCACCCCAAGGAAGGTGCCGCCCGGGTAGGTGCCATGAACGCCACCGTTCCCGTGATCAACGCCGGGGACGGGGGGCACGCTCATCCCACCCAGACCCTGGCGGACCTGCTGACCATCCGCAGGGAAAAAGGATCGTTTTCCGGCCTGACGGTGGGAATGTGCGGGGACCTGAAATTCGGCCGCACGGTCCATTCCCTGCTGAACGCCCTCTGCCGCTATAAAAACATCCGCTTCGTGCTCATCAGCCCGGAGGAGCTGAAGGTTCCCAGTTATGTGAAAAGCGAGGCCCTGAAACGCAAGGATATCCCCTATACCCAGGTGACGGATCTGGAAAGCGTCATCGGAGATCTGGACATCCTGTACATGACCCGGGTCCAGCGGGAGCGGTTCTTTAACGAAGAAGATTATCTGCGGCTGAAAGACAGCTACATTCTGACGCCCGAGAAGCTGAAAAAAGCGAAAAGCGACCTGTGCATCATGCACCCCCTGCCCCGGGTGAATGAGATCTCCGTGGCGGTGGACGCGGATCCCCGGGCCTGCTATTTTAAGCAGGTGCTGAATGGAAAATTCATGCGGGAGGCCCTGATTCTGATGCTGCTGAAGGAGGCTGGTACCCTATGACAGTGGATTCGATTCTGAATGGAACGGTTATCGATCATATCGCCGCCGGGGGCGGCATGAAGCTGTACCATCTGCTGGGGCTGGAAAAGGCCGATGTACCCGTGGCCATTATGATGAATGTCACCTCCCACCGTCTGGGCCGGAAGGATATCATCAAAATCGACGGGGACCTTCCCCTGAATTTTGATGTCATCGGCTATGTGGATCCGGGCGCCACCGTGAACGTGATCCGGGACGGAGAGCTGAAGGAAAAGAAGCAGATGGTTCTGCCCGAAAAACTGCACAACGTGCTTCACTGCAAAAATCCCCGCTGTATTTCCTGCACGGAGCAGGAGCTGCCCCAGATCTTTGTGCTGAAGGATCGCAACCGCAAGGAATACCGCTGTTACTGGTGTGAAACAAAAGCTGCACAGCTGTAAACTGATTTCCTGTGCTGCTGTGATTCCCAAAATAGATGTTTATGTGAAATGAATTTGCGGACTGACACATATCTGGTTTTTAAAAGGTGGGTTTTACCCACCTTTTCAGACTGTAGACAAAGTCCGAGGTTAAGGCCTCGGATTTTGTCATATAAAAGTGCCGGAAAGCCAATAAAATCAACATACAGAGGGCGTTTTGTGGTATAATAATGGCAGAGGAAGTGAGCCATATGCTGCATGAGGAGCCCACCAAGAAAAGAGAGCAGATATCCCTGGTCTGCATCGATGAACTTGTTCCGCAGAACCATCTGCTGCGGAAGATTGACCGAGTTATCGACTGGTCATTCATCTATGATCTGGTAAAAGAAAAGTACTCGCCTGACTTTGGTCGTCCGAGTATTGATCCTGTGATCCTGATCAAGATTGTGCTGATCCAGTATCTGTATGGTATTCGCAGCATGCGGCAAACAATCCGGGAGATTGAAGTCAATCTGGCTTACCGGTGGTTCCTGGGACTGGGTATGTACGAGAAGGTTCCTCACTTCTCTACCTTTGGAAAGAACTATACACGGCGATTCAAAGGAACCGACCTATTTGAACAGATATTCTCAAAGATTTTGCAGACCTGTATCGATGCAGGGCTGGTAGATCCAAGTGAAGTATTTATCGATGCAACCCATGTAAAGGCTTGTGCCAACAGCAACAAGCTCCAGCAGAAAGTCGTACAGGAAGAAGCTCTTTTCTATGAAGAGCAGCTGAAGAAAGAAATTAATGAAGACAGAATCGCACATGAAAAGAAACCGCTGAAGGACAAGGATAACGACGATGATGACGATCTATCCGGAGAATCCGGCAGCAAACCAGAGAAGGAAATAAAGGTCAGCACGACAGATCCGGACAGCGGCTGGTTTCACAAAGGGAAACACAAACAGGTATTTGCCTACTCGATTGAAACGGCTTGTGACAAACACGGATGGGTTCTGGGATTCACCGTCAATCCAGGAAACGAACATGACAGCCGGACATTCAAAGGGATTTATGACAAGATTAAGAATCCGGAACTGAAAACGGTTATCCTGGATGCCGGTTACAAAACACCAGCAATTGCGAAATTACTCCTGGATGATGAAGTTCAACCCTTGTTCCCTTACAAAAGGCCGATGACGAAGGATGGATTCTTCCGGAAATACGAGTACGTTTACGATGAATACTACGATTGCTACATCTGCCCGGCAAACAAGATCCTGAAGTACTCCACAACAAACCGTGAAGGGTACCGAGAATACAAGAGCAACTGCCAAGACTGTGAATCCTGTCCTTACCTCAGCCAATGCACCGAAAGCAAGAACCATGTGAAAGTGATTGCCCGGCATATCTGGGAGTCCTACATGGAACAAGCCGAGGACATCCGCCACACACTTGGGATGAAGAACCTGTACGACCAGCGTAAAGAAACGATTGAAAGAATCTTTGGATCCGCCAAAGAATACCATGGTTTCCGATACACGAATATGATTGGGAAAGCACGGATGTCAATGAAAGCCGCGCTAACATTCATGTGTATAAATCTCAAGAAACTGGCTAAGATAAAGGGAGGAAACCCCTCTCTTTCTGGCTATCTTTGGCATTTTCAGCAGTTGTTAAGGAGTTTGTTTGAAACTCAAAGCAAAATGGCTCCAGCAATTGCTTGCTGAAACCACTTTGTCTACGATCTGAAAAGGTGGGTTTTACCCACCTTTTTTTTGCCTTTTTTTTCATTTTTAGGGGTCAAAGATTACGATTTTGCGAAAAAAATTTGACAATAGTGGGAATATATGTTAGAGTACGTGTGAAGGGAAGCTCGCCGCCTCCGCTCCGGGCGGCTTTGTATATAAATTGTTCCTTCAGCACCGGGGATTTTCATCCCCGGATAATGCTGATTTGTTCAATGGGTTTTTTTTTACTGCCTTTGGAGGTGCGTTTTCTTTGAGCAAACAGGTTAAAATTACCCATTTCTACCACAGCGGTTTCTCCGTGGAGGCCGGGGACATTCTGTTCGTTTTTGATTACTGGCGGGGGGAGCATCATGAGCTTCAGGGGAAAACGGAGCTGACTCCCAGTGAATTGAAACAGTACCGGATGGTTTATGTTTTTATCTCCCATGAGCATATGGATCATATGGATCCCATCGTCTTTACCTGGAAGAACGAAGCCAATGTTTCCTACTTCGTCTCCTCGGATATGCCCGTGGGGACACGGGGAAAGCGCATGGCTCCCGGGGACACGGTTACACTGGAGGAAGGCGTCACCGTTACCGCCTTCGACTCCACGGACCTGGGAGTATCCTTCCTCCTGAAATGTCATGGTATTTCCATTTTTCACGCGGGAGACCTGAACTTCTGGCACTGGCGGGATGAATCCACCGCCCGAGAGATTGAGGAAGCGGAACGGGAGTTCCAGAAGGCTGTAAAGCCCCTGGAAAAGGAAGAGATCGATGTGGCCTTTTTCCCGGTGGACCCCAGGCAGGGAAGCATGTTTGAGGCCGGCGCGGATTACTTTATACTGGCGGTAAAGCCCCGGCTTCTGATCCCCATGCACTACTTTCACCGCACAGAAATCATTTCCGAATACGCCAGAATTGCCAGCTGCCGGACCACAGAGGTGCTGGCCATGCCCGGCATCCGGGACAGTATTCTTTTGACCCTGGACGATGACGGCTACCTGAATATTTCCTTCCCCAGCCCTGCTGAGGAGACAAAAGAAGAAGAGCCGCTGGAAAAGCTGGATGGGGACAATCCTTTCTTTGAATCGGATCTTCCTCTGGCCCAGCTGGCAGAAAATGGTGAGGACGCAGAGGGAGCCACCCCTGAATCCACAGATTTATCCACATAATATCCACATATTACAAAAATATATCCACAACCCGTGTTAAAAACCCGAAATCCTTGATTTTAAAGGATTTTCGGGTTTCTTTTTTGTTACAACGCTTATTTTTCAAGGCTTCCGGCCTGTGGATAAGTTTCTGGTCAGTTTTCCGCCCGAATGATCGGGAACAGCCTGCCAAGTGAAAGAGAATAAAGCGATGCCTCCTTCACTTTCTGATTCGTCAGTCTGGAAATCGCTTCCGCGTACCATTCAATCTGTGGTCTGTATATTTCCACAAATGATTCCGGATCCCGGATATAATCCGTCTTATAATCCAGAATAACCCACTCTTTCCCTTCCCGAAATGCGCAGTCGATCACGCCCTGCAGAATCATGCTGCTTCCGGCCCGCTCCACCTTCAGGTTAAAATTCCATTCCCGGTGTACCTCGGGGGACGCGATCATTCTTTGTCCCATGGGGGAGGAAAGGAAGGACAGCACCTGCTCATCCCTGATCTGTTCCACCTCCTGGGCCGTCATGCGATGATCCCGAACCATTTTTTCTTTCAAGTCAGCCAGAACCTCCGCCGGATTCTGCCCTTCCAGCAGCGCTTTCAGATCGATGGCGGACAGGATCCGATGGGTCAGGGTTCCCCGCCACGCGCCTGTCAGGAGCTTTGTTTCACGCATGAATGCCGGTAAATCAGGCAATTCTTCCCGCTCCAGCCGGCGGGCAAAGGCCTCAGGCGTTCGCTTGATCTGCGGGTTTTCCTCTTCCTGATCCTCCAGGGTATGCATGGTTTCCCGGATCAGAGCGGTCACGGATTTTTTAACCAGGGTTTCGGACCCATTGTTCTCCGTTTCTTTCCACAGTTCATCCACAACCGGCGCGGAAAGCGTGGTTTCAAGCCAGTTTCGCAAACTGTGGATATCTGATTCTTTTTCCACAGTTTTCTGTGGGAAATATTCCAGAACCCTTATGTTATAAGGATTTTCAGCCTGTGAATTACCTGTGGACAAATTTTCACCCGCATGGTCCCTTATCACCGGCATCCACAGATCTGTGAAGGTCCTCGCCCCGAGGATTCTTTCCGCGCTTTCCGGCATGGACCAGAGCGCGTTCGTCTCCTGGGTGGTCACCATAAACAGGCGCTCCTGAGCCCTTGTCATGGCCACATACAGCAGCCTCACCTTCTCCGCCAGTTCCTCCCTGTTTTTTTTCCATTGAAAGACCTGTGTAAGCAGGGTTTTTCTGGCGATCCTGTGAGCCGGCTCCTTGTACTGGACACACAGACCCATTTTTGAATCACAGCGGATCAGATCCTCCTGGGGTTTAAACATATTCTGATCCATACCGCAGCAAAATACCACGGGAAACTGCAGTCCCTTGCTCTTGTGAATGGTCATGATCCGGACCAGGTCGTCCGCGTCTCCCAGCAGCGTAGCATTCTGCTGGTCCCCATACTGCTGCTGCTCGCTCAGGTAATTTAAAAACGCTCCCAGGGTCAAAATTCCATTCTGCTCCGCCCGGGCCGCTTCCTGGGCCAGCATCCGTAAATTTGCCTGTCGGATCTCCCCATCCGTTTCCACGGCCGCAACCCAGTAAAGCCCTGAATCCTGCAGCAGCAGCCAGATCAGATCCCCCAGCTGTAATTCGTCCGCCAGCTCCTGCCACCTGGCATGTTTTTCCTTCACCCTTCTACAGGCTTCTCCCAGCGGCGAATTTTCCCCGCATGTTTTTTCAAAGGCTTCAAAGAAGCAACTGTCCTTTTCCATCATCCGCAGCCTGATCTGACTCAGCCGTTCATCTGAAAAGGAAAAAGGAGAATGCTGCAGAACCGACACCAGGGCCAAATCCTGATAAGGGTTTTCAATCCATTCCAGTAAAAGCTTAAATTGCTGTACCTCCGGTTGGTGATAGTAATCCCCGGCCCCGTCAAAAAAAACGGGAATATGCTTCTTTTCCAGATATTCCTTCAGCTTCGGACCCTCCGTCGCCACCCCGGGCATCAGAATGACACAGTCCCGGTACCTATATTTTCTGTTTTTTCCCGTGTATTCCGTCTGACGCAGCTTTTCAATCTGATCCGCCAGATAATCCG
Organism: Clostridia bacterium; assembly: GCA_017460325.1. Taxonomy (GTDB): domain Bacteria; phylum Bacillota; class Clostridia; order Christensenellales; family Aristaeellaceae; genus Ventricola. The sequence goes on from JAFUBF010000282.1 coordinate 7,424, forward strand.
CCGTCAGCTGCAATCCGGATTCAAAGTTTTCCTTTCCGGACAGCACATCCACCATCACGGGAATTGTACCCTGGGTTTCCCGGCCGCAAATCAGCTCATCCTGGGGCGAATAATTCAGCTCCGTGGCGTCCTGCCGCATGATTTTTCGAAAAACCATATTTGAGGTTTCCAGAATCTCCGGCCTGGAACGAAAATTTGTCTGAAGATAAATACATTCCTTTTCCGGATCGGTGCCAGCGTTACATTCTTTTATTTCATCCATAAACAGGGAAGGGTCAGCCAGCCTGAAGCGATAGATGCTCTGCTTCACATCTCCCACCATGAACAGGTGGTTTTCCTCTCCGTGAAGATACTGAATCAGCTGATACTGAACCTGGGAGATATCCTGACATTCATCCACAAAGATCTGACGCCATCTTCCCCGTATTTCTTTTCTTAAATGATCATCCTTTAAGATGGAAATTGCGTACTGCTCCAGATCCTGAAAATCCGCCAGCGCCCTGCTTCTTTTTTTCTCCTGAAACAGTTCCGACAGCTTTCGGTAAAAAACTGCGATGGCCTGCAGGGTTTCCTGAATGTTCTTCCATTCATTGATGATAACCCCTTCTTCCCGAATCTGAAGGGCGTCCGCCTCACTTACAACATTTTTCCATTGATTCCGCAGGTCCTGATACCGGTCTTTCCAGTCCATTTCCAGAGGCGTGAGTCCCCGGGGTGTAAATAAGTTCTTCCATTTTTCATTTTCTGCCGGCCCATTTCCGGTTTGCCACGCTTCCTGTTTCACGTGAAACAATTTCTGGTCTTCCTGAAAGGTCTTTTTATAGGACTCCAGGGCTTCCGGCTCTTCCAGTAATCTTTCCATTCGCTGAAGATATATTTTTGCCTGACGAATCTTTTCCTCCCGCATCATCCGGATGGTATCATTCCAGGGATGGTTTTCCGAGAGATTATTCGGAATCCGCAGGGCGCTTTCCAGCCACTCCATAGGATCAGGAAGGCTCATCAGAAAGCTGTCCAGGTTTTCCATCAGCTTTTCCAGCTTTTTTCCCTCATATCTTTGCTTGAGACATAAAAATGCCGGTTCGTTTTCCGCATCCAGGGTATTGCAGGTCTCCATAAACGCTTCGTGAAAAAAGTTTTTTCTTCTGGAAGCATCGCAGATTGAAAACAGGGGATCAATATTCACCTTATGAAAATATTCCTCCAGCAGCTTCTGACAGAAGGCATGGATCGTGGAAATCTGCATCAGGTCAAGATTTTCCAGGGCCTGCCTCAAATAAGCCTGGTCCTGCTCCAACATTAACCTGTCGCGTATTTTTTCCTTCATTTCAGAAGCGGCCGCGTTGGTAAAAGTGATAATCAGAAAAGACTGGGGTTCAGTTCCCTGCTTCAGGTAACGAATGATCCTTTCCACAAGCACGGCCGTTTTCCCGCTGCCCGCAGCCGCGCTGCAAATCATATGACGGGCAGGGGCGTTTATGACTCTTAATTGGTCTTCTGTCCAGTTCATGATTCGCGTTCCTTTTTATTTTCTTGATTGATTGTTTCACGTGAAACATCCCGTTAATGGAATGAATCAGGTAAAATCAGGTTCCTTCAGAATCGTTTTCATGACTTCAGGCCCTGATTTAATCTCCTGAATACAGGCCTCACCATCACTGGAACTGACCGCGTAGGTCCGGTAAATCTGAGAAGGATCCAGATCCCCTTCATCGGAGAAAGTGATAAAGGTCTGAATATCACCTATTTCCCGTAAAAGATTCATCCGGCGGTTTAAGTCCAGCTCACTCATCACGTCATCCAGCAGCAAAACAGGACTTTCACCGCTCACCTTCGTTAAAATACGAAGCTGAACCAGCTTCAGCGAGAGGGCAGCCGTCCGCATCTGTCCCTGGGAGGCAAACATTTTCATGGATTTACGGTTTAAACTTAAATGAAGATCATCCCGATGGGGCCCCACCGAGGTCATCCCCAGTCGCTGATCATCCTCCCTGCAATCCCTCAGCATCCTTTTAAAGGCGTCAATCTGTTCATTTTCCCTTTTCAGAAACCCGTGATACTGAATCTGAAACAGTTCATCTTTTCTGCCGCTGATTTCCTGATAAATACGCGGGATTTCATCGCCCATCATATCCGCAATCTTTTTTCGTTCACGATAAATCGTATCAGCCTGCTCAGCCATGGCGGCCTCAAAATCCTCTATCATGGGATCCGGGGCCTGATTCATCAGCCGGCTGTTCCGCAGAATGGCGTTGCGTTGTTCCATGGCTCCCCGGTATTGCTGCAAGGCCACAAAATAGCCGCGGCTGATCTGACTGATCATCATATCCAGAAAGCGGCGACGAACCGCGGGGCCTTCCTTGATCAGATCCAGATCCTCCGGACTGAAAATAACACAGCGGAGCACACCCATCATATCCGAAAGCTTTTTTACCTTTTTGCGATCAATCAGAACGCACTTTCCGCCCGCATCTCCAGGCTGAAGACGGACCCCAATCTCATTTCGCCCCAGCTTACTCCGGACTGTTACAAAACAGCTGCCCGCTTTTTCTCCCGCAAAAATAACAGGCGCGTCCTGACTTACCCTGTGGCTTTTTCCAAGAGCGCAGTAGTGAATCGCTTCCAGCAGGTTGGTCTTGCCGGATCCATTTTTCCCGAAGAAAAGATTGATGCCTTCATGGGGCTCAAAGGAAAGATGCTGATAATTACGAAAATGGTTCAGTTCAATCTTTTCGATAACCATGAAGACACCTCCTTTCAAAAGCCATGATCAATATGCAATCTCCGGAAGGAAAAGCTGAATACATACACACTAAATCCAGACCGAAAGTCAGAGAGGAAAAAACAGCGCGACCAACGTCCGCGCTGCCTTCTCAATCATTCTGTCCATTCTTTCAAACGAAACATTCCTTTTGAAAGAGGAAAACGCGCTCATATGACTGATTCACTGAAAAACCCGAACCGGCAGAATCAGATAGAGGAAGGCATCTCCCTCCTTCGGGGTGACCACACAGGGACTGACGCTTGAATTAAAGTGCAAATACAGCTGATCCTCGGTAATATTACGGATCACGTCTATCAGATACCGGGCGTTGAAGGCGATATCCACATTGTCCCCGATGAGATCGGCCTCAACCTCCTCCTCCACATCTCCCATCTCAGCGTTAGAGGAAATTTTGACAGTGCCAGGCCGGTAACTCATCCGGATCAGATTATTCTTACCCTCCCGGGCCATCAGGCTGGCCCGGTCAATGGCATCCTGCACATAATTTCTGTTGGCCACCGCCTGACTCTTAAAGCTGGCAGGCAGGATCCGACGATAATCGATAAATTCTCCCGCAAGCAGCACGGAACTCAGGGTAATATTGGAAAAACGGCATTCCATACGTCCCTGATCCATCAGCATGGTACAGAAGGAATCGTCATCCTGCAGAATCCGGCTTAACTCCGTCAGCACTTTTCCGGGAATAATGGCCTTGACCATCTCCTTATCCCTGGGCAGATCGAAGGGCTGGAAAGCCTTCTGCATGGCGAGACGAAATCCGTCCAGCGCCACCATTCTGGCTTCCGTGCGGCTGACCTCCAGCAGACATCCCGTTAAAATAGGACGACTCTCATCCGTAGCAATGGCGAAGACCACATGAGTGATCATTTCCTTCAGTTTCTTCTGGGGAATATTGATCTTTGTACCCGACCTTAAATATCCGATTTCCGGGAATTCATCAGCGCTCATCACGGACAGGTTGCTGCGGGTCTTCTGGCATTTAATCTGCGCCTGACGCTGATTCTGAACATTAATGGAAACGGATCCGCCGGGCAGCTTCCGGATTAAATCCGTCAGAAGGCGTCCAGGCAAAACAGCTTGCCCCTCTTCTTCAATCTCCGCGGCGGTTGTATATTCAATGGAGAGGGAACCATCCGAGCAGATGAGGGTAACCCTGTCATCCGCCGCGGAAATCAGAACGCCTTCCAGAATTTGCTTTGGGGGCCTGGCCGCCAGGGCCCTGGTTACCGTATTGAGCCCTTCCAGCAGTTCCTGGGTATTCATGGAAATCTTCATCTGTCTTGCCATCCTTTCAATCAGGGGCCGAAGCCTTTGATGCTTTAATAATATAATATATATAAATAATCGTAATCGTAGTAGAGGGTGTGGAAATGGTGGAAAACTTACGTAAAGTGTTATAGCGAAAGGGTTTATCCTGTTAATTGTTTTGTGGATAAAGCAGCAGTTTATCCACAACCCGGATAAAGAACCTGTAGAATAATCCTCATTTTATCCTTCAGCTGGATCCGAAAACGGTTGATGAACGGAAATCTGAGGAAAAAATCGATAAATAAAACGCAGGGTGAAAGCGATTTTATCCCCCGAATCCACAGACTTAACAGGCTGTGGAAAATGAAAATGTGGATCAATGACACACTGGGGATAAATGGGGATATCAGGAAGATCAGGGACGGATCAGTGACAGGTTCCGGCGGAAGTAATCCAGGCCGCTGAAAAGGGTAATGCCCGCGATCCAGATTCCGGCCACGATGCCATACCAGGTGGAGAACAACGGAATCCGCAGGATCAGCAGGCCCAGGATAATGACCATCTGGCTGAAGGTTTTTATTTTTCCCAGGGGGCCGGCGGCGATGACCTGCCCTTTAGTCATGGCTACAAGCCGGAGCCCGTCCACGCTCAGCTCCCGGGCGAGAATCAGAATAAGCAGCCAGGCGGGCACCAGCTGGAGATGCATCAGCATAATCAGGGTGGAGAGTACCAGCAGTTTATCCGCCACAGGATCTATAAATTTGCCAAAATCGGTCACCCAGTTGTTCTTCCGGGCCAGAAATCCGTCCAGAAAATCCGTTATGCAGGCCAGCGCGAACACCGCGGCGGAGATCCACTTTATCGCCGGGGAAGGAATGTAAAGCAGCACAGTGATCAGGGGAATACAGAAAACCCGGATCAGGCTCAGTCTGTTTGGCCAGTTCATATCTTTTCTCCTAACAGGTCATAGGGTTCGGCATGGGTAATCCGAACCTGAATAAAAGATCCGATTTCCGGGGCTTGACCATGATAGCGGAAGAGGATCTCTCCATCGGTTTCCGGCCCTTCCCTGCTGGAGCGGCCCAATCCCATGCCGTCCTCCCGCAGGTCGGTGACCAGTACTTTTTCCACGGAACCTTTCCGGAGCAGATTCCGCTTCAGGGAAATGGCGTTCTGGGCGGTCATGATCCGGTCAAGCCGATCCTGTTTCACCTCTTCCGGCAGCTGATCGGGCATTCTGGCCGCGGGGGTTCCTTCCTCCGGAGAATAAGCGAAGGCTCCAAGCCGGTCGAATTCCACTTCCTTCACCAGGTTCAGAAGTTCCTGAAACTGCTCTTCCGTTTCCCCGGGAAAGCCGGTCATCACCGTGGTACGAAGGGTGAGTCCCCGTTTTTTTGCCCCTTCCACACAGCGGAGAATGTCTTCCCGGGTGCCAAGCCGGTGCATGCGGCGCAGCACCTGGCTGTTGATATGCTGAATGGGGATATCCAGGTAGGGGCAGATGTTTGGGGTATTGGCCAGCACATCCAGCAGTTCTTCACTGGTTTCATCTGGATAGCAGTACAGCACCCGAAGCCATTCCACACCCGGGATTGCGGAGACTTCCCGCAGAAGCTGCGGCAGGCGGGATTCTCCGTCCGCGTCCGTCCCCCATCGGGTGGTATCCTGGGCAACCAGAATCAATTCTTTTACACCCTGGCTTACCAGCTCCTGAGCTTCCCTCAGAATGGCATCTTTCTTCCGGCTGCGGTAGGGACCGCGGATCAGAGGAATGGCGCAGAAGGTGCAGCGGTTGGAGCATCCTTCCCCGATTCTGATATAAGCGGAATAAGAAGGGGTGGTCAGCACCCGTTTTTGCTCAAAATAGGAGTGATCATCCTGGCAGGCATGCAGGCGTTGACCGGTGAGGGCTTTTTCGATCATCTCCGGCAGGGCCCGATACTGGTTTACCCCCAGCAGCAGGTCAATTTCCGGTATTTCCTCCAGAAGGTCCTTTTCATACCGCTGGGCCAGGCATCCGGTCACTACCAGCAGACGGCACCGGCCCGTCTGCTTATATTCCGCCATCTCCAGGATGGTATTGATGGATTCTTCTTTGGCGGGATCAATAAATCCGCAGGTATTCACCAGCAGAATATCCGCCTTTGAGGGATCCGGTGTAAAGGAATATCCTTTCTCCTTCAAAAGACCCAGAGCGGATTCCGTATCCACCCGGTTTTTATTGCAGCCAAGGGATATGGCGCCAACGGTATAAGCCATCAAAAAAGATCCTCCTTCTTCCATAAAGGACAGTATACCATGAAATTCAGCCTTTGAAAAGAATGAAAAGAATGGACAGCAAAAAGAAAACAATCTATAATGAAGGTATGTAATCATTCCGTTCTGCAAGCGGAGGGCTGAGCAATGCCTCAGAGAGCGGAACGCCTGAATATCGTCCCGGAGAAAGGACAGAAAAGATGGAAAATACATTTTTAATTGTGGATGGAAACAGCCTGATTCATCGGGCGTTTCATGCCCTGCCCCTGATGGATTCCGACGGTATTTACACCAATGCCATTTATGGTTTTCTTTCCATGCTGCTCAAGGCGGTGCGGGAAGAGAACGCGGAATATCTGGCGGTTTGCTTCGATGAGCACGGACCCACCTTTCGCCATAAAATCTACGCGGATTATAAAGCGGGCAGGCAGGCGACACCGCCGGAACTGATCCAGCAGCTGGGTACCATCCGCACTCTGCTGGACGACATGGGCGTCAGGCGTTTTGGCCTCCAGGGCTGGGAGGCGGATGACCTGCTGGGAACCTTATCCCTCAAAGGACTGGAAGCGGGACTTCATCCCCTGCTGCTGACAGGGGACCGGGACGCGCTGCAGCTGGTTGGGGACGGAACGGAGCTGATGTTTACCCGCAAGGGGATCAGCGAAACCATCCGCTTTACGCCGGAAAAGGTGATGGAGGAATATGGCTTTACTCCCCAGCAGGTGACGGACTGGAAAGGGCTGGCGGGTGATTCCAGCGACCATATTCCGGGCGTGCCCGGGGTGGGGGATAAGACAGCCGTCAAGCTGCTGCAGCAGTATGGAACACTGGAAGAAGTGCTGGCCCATGCGGGAGAGGTAAAAGGCAAGCTGGGAGAAAAACTGAGCACATGGGCGGACCAGGCCCGGTTTTGTAAGGAGCTGGCCCGGATTCATCGGGATGCACCCGTGGATTTTAAGGCGGAAGAATGCCGGGTTCCGGACTGGCAGCAGGCTGTTCCCGCGCTGAAAAAGCTGCGTCTCAATGCCATTATTGCCCGGATTACGGGATCATCGGAGGATAAAAAAGAAGAAAAAAAGCCGAATCAGGCCCATAAAGCCCCTGCTGTGACCGGACAGCAGGCTTCCACGGAAAAAAGGCAGCCCATTGAGCCGATTCCCTTTGGCGACTGGGAGGAAGCCCTGACGGAGGAAACCCTTGAAGCCTGGGTGAAAAAGGCAGCAGGTGAAGAATTATGCTTTCATATCGCCAGCGAGCAGGTCACCCTGGCGGCGGAAAAGGGGATGAGACTGAGAATTCCGCTGGGCGGGGATCTGCTTACGCCCGGTGTGGAGCTGAAGGAGGCTTTGAACTGGATACAAAAAGCCGCAGGGGATAAAAATTGGGTGGTTCATGATGGAAAGCGCCTGATGCATCTGCTTTCCGACATGAATATGCGCCTGCCGGAGAAATTTGCATGGGACACAATGCTGGGAGCGTATCTCATGAATCCCCAGGAGAAGAGCTACGCGCTGAAGGATATTGCTCCAGAGGGGGAAAAAGACGCCTGCGGGATCCGTGCCCTGTATCAGGGTCAGCGGGAAATCATTGAGCGGGAAGGAATGCTGTCCCTGATGACGGAGGTGGAAATGCCTCTGAGTATGGCCCTGTTCAGAATGGAGCGGGAAGGCTTTGCGGTGGATACGGAATACCTGAAGGAGTTGGGGGAACAGTATCGCTCGGAGCTGTCCCAGCGCCGTCAGCAGGTGATTGATGCCTGCGGTCAGGGGGAATTTAACATCAACAGCCCCAAGCAGCTGGGGGAAATTCTTTTTGAAAAAATGAAGCTGCCCCATGGTAAAAAGACCTCGACGGGCTATTCCACATCCGTGGAGGTGCTGGAAAACCTTCGCTGGACGGCCCCGGAGGTAATTGAACCCCTGCTGCGCTACCGGAAGCTGGCGAAATTGAACGGCACCTACGTGGAGGGTCTGCTTCCCCTGGTGGACGCGGGGGGCCGGGTGCATTCCACCTTTGATCAGGTGGCCACAGCCACCGGAAGGCTTTCTTCCTCGGAGCCAAATCTGCAGAATATTCCCGTGCGGACGGAGGAGGGCAGGGAACTGCGTAAGGTCTTCATCCCCCGGGATGGCTGGATACTGCTGGACGCGGACTACAGTCAGATTGAACTGCGGCTGATGGCTCATTTTTCAGGGGATCCGGTGCTGCTGGACGCTTTCCGGAAAGGGGAGGATATCCATGCCCGCACAGCCAGCGAGATTTTTGATGTACCCCCGGAGTGGGTGACGCCGGAATTGCGCAGCCGGGCGAAGGCGGTGAATTTCGGCCTGATTTACGGGATCAGCGGTTTCGGTCTGAGCCGAAATACCGGGGTAAGCCGGGCTGAGGCGGCCTCCTTTATTGAAAAGTACTTTCAGAAATATCCCGGAGTCAAGCGCTTCATGGATGAGGCGGTGTCCGAGGGAACCCGGCGGGGATACGCGGTGACCCTCATGAACCGGCGCCGTTATCTGCCGGAGCTGACCAGCCCCAAGGCCATGGTCCGGGAGTTTGGCAAGCGGGCGGCTATGAATACGCCCGTTCAGGGAACGGCGGCGGATATTATCAAGCTGGCCATGGTCCGGGTGGATGAGGCCCTCCGGAAAGAGAAGCTTCGCAGCCGCCTGATTCTGCAGGTCCACGATGAGCTGCTGCTGGAATGCCCGCCCGAGGAGGCGGACCGGGCGGCGGTGCTGCTGCGGGAGGCCATGGAGAACGTGGTTAAGCTGGATGTACCCCTGGTGGCGGAGGTGCATCGGGGGATCAACTGGTTTGAGGCCAAGTAACGCACCTTGACTTTTACCCGTTGAAATGATACATTTCTCGTGTCCTTTCAAGGGATTGAACGGAGAATGAATGATCTCAAAGGAGAAAAAGAAGATGCTGGAATACAAGTTTGATACACAGCTGCTGATTGAGGGTACGGACCTGGATGAGGATGAAATCAACGATTATATCACGGAGCATTTCAAGGGCGACTGCCTTCTGGCGGTGGGGGATGAGGAGCTGATCAAGATTCATTTCCATACCAACGAGCCCTGGCAGGTGCTGGAATATGCCGCCACCAA
>JAFUBF010000283.1 GCA_017460325.1 Clostridia bacterium
AAGGGTTTCATGATTTTGAGTTCGCTCATTTTCTCAATCTCCTATCTATTATCAGCCCAGGCTGATTGATTTCAGACGGGTAATGACGGTCCCGTATTTTTCCTTTTCAGCCTTAATGAAGGCGAAAAGCTGCTCCTCATTGGGCATGTCCTTGGAACAGGCGTGGCTGGCCACCAGCATGGCTGCGCTGGCGCTTCCCATCTCAAGGGCATCCGGCAATGAATGACCGTTCATCAGGCCATGCAGGAACGCGGAGGCATACCCGTCGCCGCCGCCAAAGCCCTTGAGGGCGTTTACCGGGAACGGCTTCACCTGATAGCATCCCTCTTTGCTGTACGCGCAGGACCCTTCCTTCCCGTGCTTGATAACGCAGATGGAGGCCGTCTTGCCAAGCCAGTACTCCGCGCTGGCCTTATCCGTGCCCGGCATTCCCAGGAGCGTTTCCATCAGGTCAAACTCTTCCCGGCTGCCCATGATGATATCCGCTCTCTCCGCCACCAGGGAGGTATAAATGGCAATCTCTTCCCGGCTCTTCCAGGTATAGGCCCGGTAATCCGCATCAAAGACCACCGGAACGCCCAGGCGTCCGGCAATGGACAGGGCTTTGAGGGAGGCCTCCCGGGTGGGCGAGGTGCACAGAGCCGTTCCGGAAATCAGCAGGCAGGCCGTGTCCGCGATATAGGCCTCATCCACGTCCTCCGTGGAAAGCTGCAGATCCGCCACACCCTCGCGGTACATGAGAATGGAGGATTCAGTGGGCGAGAGCATTTCCGTGAACGTCAGTCCCAGATTCTCCCCGTGCTCACAGCGGCGGATATGGCTTGTGTCAATTCCTTCCTTCTCGAAGAAATCGGTCACAAACGTCCCGAACTGGTCATCCGAAACCCTGGCCAGAAACCCGACCCGGTTTCCCAGACGCGCCATGCCTACCGCAATGTTGGCCGGCGATCCGCCCAGGTACTTGTTGAAGTTGCTGCTCTCAGACAGAGGCCGGTTGTAATCCGTCGGATTAAAATCGATGGCAACCCGGCCCACAGGTATGATATGGTATTTCTTCCCGAGGTCAAATCCAATCATGCAATTCCTCCTCCGTTTTTTATCTGCCCGATCCATGCAATTGCCCGTCATGGCCGGCATCCTCAGGCGAAGAATGCCCCGGTCATCTGCGCATAACCCCTATACGCATCGGGGATTTTTACACAGGAACTGCCCTGAAGTATATCATATGTATAAATGCGATACAAGCTTACAAATCGCCTCTTTTCCGCCCGAAGTTGACCAATCTGCACAAAAGGAATGCGCAAAAAACATACAGAACCGACGGGGCTCTGAACTTTTGTTTCCGTTCGCTTTTTTCCGCGCCCCATCCGCCCTTCTCCGTTTTGGAAAAACTTTATAAATGCTGTCCGTTTTCATTGACTTTTCGAAACCACTGTTGTAAACTTGATCCAGATTTATGAACAGATTCACACTTTTGAACTCTGATTTTTTGACATTTTTGCCCATCTTTCTTTTCCCCGCGGCATCCCAGGGGCTGCACGACATCCGCAGTTTCCCCCAAAGCCGGCGCTGTCATGAAAGGTTCAACGAGCGTGAGTCGCTTCTTCGCCCGCACAAAGCTAGAAGGGAGTTTTATTTGTGAGCAACAAGGCCATCTCCCCAGGGAAAATCAGAAAGAGCCCGTATGAGATCATTGAACCGTACATTTTCCTGATCCCGGCCCTTCTGATTTTCATCGTCTTCTACTATTACCCCTTCGGCAGGACCGTCTACCTGAGCACCTGGGTCACCGATGCCCTCGGTCAGCCGAAAAAGTTCGTCGGCTTTGACAACTATGCGATCCGTCTTTTCGGAAAGGACGCCTTCTGGGCGAGCATCGGCTCCACCATGAAGTTCGTCGTTGTCGTGGCACTGGGCGGCCTGATCATCGGCATGATCACCAGTCTGCTGACGTATAACCGTTACCCGGGTTCCGGATTCTGTGCAGCCGTGTATGCCATGCCGGTGGCCATCGCCTCCGCCGCGGCCTCCATGGCGTTCCGCATGATCTTCCACCCCACCGGCGGTCTTCTCAACAACCTCCTGGGGACGCAGATCAACTGGCTGGGCGGTGAATACCAGTTCGGCTCGGTGGCAGCCGTCACCATCTGGCTGCAGTCCGGTATCAATTTCATCTTCATATCCGCCGGACTGAAATCCGTTCCCCACGATCTGTATGAAAGCTGCGCGATTGACGGCGCCAATTACTGGCAGCGGCTGTGGCACATCACATTGCCCGCCATTTCGCCCACCCTCTTTTTCCAGATCATCATCAACATCATCAACGCGTTCCAGTCCTTCAGCCAGGTCAAACTGCTGACCAATGAAAGCCCGAACGCCTCGACCAACCTGATCGTCTATGCCATCTGGCACGACGCGTTCCGCGCCCAGCGCTTTGAAACCGCCGCCGCGCGTTCCGTCGTTCTGTTCGTCATCATCCTCGTTATCACATTGATTCAGTTCAGTTTTGAGAAGAGGAGCGTGAATTACTGATGAGTGAACGTTCTCTGTCCGCCATCAACATGAAAACGCGGCGCATTCGAAAGGTCAAGCACATCGGACAGTTCCTGCTGAACCTCCCGATCCTCCTGATCATTCTGGTTCCGCTGATCTACACGCTGTCCATCTCTCTGGTCAATTCGGATCAGGTGTACAAGACCCTGCTCCTCCCCCATTCCATCCAGTTCGGGAACTACGTCAATGCCTTTACCAACCCCACATACAGTTTCCCGATCTATATCCGCAACTCCTTTATCGTTTCTCTGAGCGTCATGCTCTGTCAGATGGTTACCGCTTCCATGGCCGCCTTTTCCTTTGTGTTCCTTGAGTTCAAAGGGAAAAAGCTCCTTTTCCTGATCGTCCTTGCCACCATGATGGTACCGGGCGAGGCCACCATTATCGCCAACTATCTGACGGTTTCCCACCTTGGCTGGACGGACAGCCTGCACGTGCTGATTATCCCTTACATGACCAGTGCCATGGGCATTTTCCTGCTCCGCCAGTCGTACATGACCTTCCCCAAGGAACTCAAGGAAGCCAGCACCATTGATGGGTGCGGCAACTGGCGTTTCCTCATTCAGATCGCCGTTCCGCTTTCCCGTCCGGCTCTCGGTGCCCTCGGTGCCTATGTCTTCCTGAACACCTGGAACCAGTACATGTGGCCGCTTCTGACCACCAACTCGGACACCTACCGCACCGTCCAGGTCGGCATCTCCATGCTCTACGACATCGACGCGCAGTCCATGGGTCTCATGATGGCCGGCGTTATCATCGTCATCGTACCCTCGCTCAGCATTTTCGTCTTCATGAACAAACAGCTGATCAACGGTCTGATGGCCGGCTCGGTAAAGGGTTAATCGGAATTAACGCGGACTATCCACGTTAATAATATTAAAGGAGGTTTTCCCATGAAAAAACTGGTAACCTTGGCTCTGGCTTTTGCCCTGCTGCTCACTCTGTGCATCACGGCATCTGCAGATCCCGTCGAGATCACCTTCTGGCACGCCATGGGCGGCGTCAACGGTGAGGCAATTACCACCATGATCAACAACTTCAACCAGGAGTATGAAGGAAAGATCAAAGTCAACTACGAGTATCAGGGAAGCTATGATGATGCGTTCTCCAAGATTCAGACCGCAGGCATCAATGCCCGTCCGTGCGACATCATGCAGGTGTACGACATCGGCACCCGTTTCATGATCGACAGCGGCTGGGTAAAGCCCATGCAGGAGTTCATCGACGCCGAGAATTTTGACATCAGCGTCATCGAGCCCAACATCGCGGCCTATTACACGGTAGATGGCAAGCTCTATTCCATGCCGTTCAACAGCTCCACCCCGATCCTCTACTACAACAAGACCGCCTTCAAGGCCGCCGGCCTGGATCCCGAAGTTCCCCCGAAGAATTTCGACGAAATCAACGAAATGGCTGCCGCCATCACCAAGAGCGGCGCGGCCAAGTACGGCTTCGGCATGGGCAACTACGGCTGGTTCTTCGAGCAGTGGGTTGGCAAGATGGGCAAGCACTATGTCAACAACAACAACGGCCGTGGCGAAGCATATGCCACCGCAGTTGAGTTTGACAGCAACGGTGCCGGCCATGACATCCTGAGCGTCTGGAAGAAGTACGTCGGCGAGGGCGAAGCCACTGCCATCGCTCCCTACCTCAACCAGGGCAACGACGATGCCAAGCAGGCCTTCATCAACGGCGACATCGCCATCACCCTCGAATCCACCGCAGCCCTCAAGACCCTGCTCACCAACATCGGTGACTCCTTCGAACTGGGCGTCGGCTACTTCCCCAGCATCAATGCGGATGACGTCGGTGGCGTATCCGTCGGCGGCGGCTCTCTCTGGGCCTTCTCTACCGGCGATGCGGACCGCGAAGCGGCAACCTGGGAATTCGTCAAGTACATGACCAACCCCGAGAACCAGGCGTTCTGGAATGCCCAGACCGGCTACTTCCCGGTTAACGTCAAGGCTCAGGAAACCGAAACCTTCAAGGCCAACGTCGAAAAGTATCCGCAGTTCCAGGTCGCTCTCGACCAGCTGCACAGCTCCGCTCCGGAATATGCCGGCGGCCTCCTCAGCGTGTTCTCTCAGGCTCGTGCCACCGTGCAGTCCTATACCGAGAAGCTCGTCCACAACGAGATCTCCGACGTGGATGACTGCGTTGCCAAGCTCGCGGCCGAGATCAACGACGCCATCGAGATGTACAACCTGACCAACTATTAATTTCGGTATCTGTGATTCAGCTTTTAAATCGTTTGAACCGTCCCCGACCGGGGACGGTTCTTTCATTGAAACAGAGCCCCGCCATGCGGGGCCCTGTTTCTGTCTTCTGCACGCGTGTATAGATCGCAAAGGAGGGAACAGCCCGGGCATTTGGCCTCCGTGGCCGGGAAACGGTGTTCCCCGCCGTTTTCTGTTCTGCTTCGCTCACCGGGCCCGGTCCGTCACCGGGAACGTGAAATAGGTATCCGGATACGGTTCATTGGCCAGGGTAAAGTGCCACCATTCCTCCTCATAGGGATTGAATCCGCCTTCCATCATCCACTCCCTGAGGGAGTTTCTGTTTTTTCTCTGCTCCCCGGTCAGGCCGGGCGCATCAAAGTGAGAGATCTGTCCAAAGTAATCAAAGGATCCGCCCATATCCACATTTTCCCCGGTTCGGCGGTCATACAGCGTCAGATCCACCGTACTCCCCCGGGTATGGCCCGAATGCTCCGCAATAAAGCCTACCTCAAACAGGCTGCTCTTTTCCACATCCGGGTAAAAAATGGCTTTCATGCGGGTATCCGCCAGATCCTTTGCCCACCGGACAAAGTGATCCACCGCCATCTGCGGACGGTAGGCATCAAAGACCCGGAATCCGTATCCCTCCACCCGGATCTTCTCATTTACCCTGCGAAGCGCCTCTGCCGCCTCCACGGTCATCAGGGCGGCAGGCCGTTCATACCCGTCTATCCGTGTGCCGATAAAGTTATAGGCCGAATAATACCGGATATCCAGGAGAATGTCCGGAATGACCTGCGCAAGATCCGCAAAACCCTTCGCGCTGTCCGAAAACTTCAATTCGGTCCCTCCTCCATCATGTCATGCAATCGTGTCCCATTGTATCCAAATGCCTGCGTTCCCGGGCCCTTTCAGCGCCAGAGCATCGGGTCGGTATGGTTCAGTTTGGCAAGGGCCTCCACGAAGAAATAATCCCCATAGGTGATGTTGGTTTCCTGACCCGCGCCATCATCATGATAGCTGGCCGTGCATTTGGTCAGCAGGCCGCAAAGCCGGTCGGAAAAATCACAGCACTGCCGGATGATCCCATCCAGCAGGCGGCACGCGGCCTGCTCATATTCCGGTTTCCCGGCTGCCTTCGCCAGTTCCAGAAGACCGCAGGCGGCAATGGCGCCCGCCATGTTGTCCACCCGTTCCGGTTCGGCCGGCTGCCTGAAATCACAGTCGGTAAGACCGTCCGGACGGATATTGGCGATGAAATAGTCCGCAATCCGGCAGGCCGTTTCCAGATATTTCGTGTCCTCCGTGTTAATGGCGGCCAGGGTAAAGCCGTAAAGCCCCCAGGCCTGTCCACGGCTCCAGCTGGAGCCCGGGCCATAGCCCTGTCCCGGATGCTCACCAATACGCGCACCGCTTGTCGGGTCCAGCTCGATGATGTGGCTGACCGACCCGTCCGGCCGGACAAATTCGCGCCGGGTCATGTCCGCATGAATCCGGGCCACATTGGCAAAGCGGGGATCCCCGGTCTGCCGGGTGGCCCAGAACAGCAGGGACAGATTCATCATGCAGTCAATGATCGCATAGCCGACATGGTCCGGATGGTTCCACGCCCGGATATACCCAACGGGATTAAACCGGCCCATCAGGAGACTGGCGGCGTGCAGGGTGTCCTGCCGGGCCTGCTCATTTCCGGTCAGCTTGTAATCGGCACCGGTGGAGAGCAGATACATGAATCCCACATCGTGATTGAGATACCGGAATGACCGGAACTCGCCGCACAGCATCTCCTCCGCACGTCTGGCCTCCTGCTCAAAAAAGGCATCCCCGGTCAGCGCAAACAGCTGCCACATCAGGCCCGGCCAGAAACCGCCGGTCCACCAGCTGTTCCCGTCATACGGGGAGGTGATCCACTTCCCGTCCGCGCTCTTATACGGGAGAATCCCCTCCTGCCCCGCCATCTCAGCCGTTCGTCTGAATTTCTCCGCCGCTTTCCTTAAAACCGTTTCATAACTGTTCATTTTCCAATGCCTCCGCAATCTGCTGAATGGTCATTCCCTCAAAGGCGCTGCCTGTGTACGGGGACACAGCCGCCCACGCCTCCTCCGTGCTTCCGAATACGCCGCAGAGAAGAACTCCTTTTCCCGGCCCCAACCGGCCCTGCAGCATGGGCAGTACGGTCCGGGGCCAGATCATATTGGTATTGGGCTCCGGCGCAATGACCTCTCCCTTTTCATAGCCCTGAATGGCCAGAATTGCGCTGGTTCCGTATGCCCCATGGGCACAGGCAAAGCGCTCCCCGGCCCGGGTTTCCGTTGAGATCCGGTCGCAGGGCCGCGCCCCTGCCCAGTCACGCCGGACCGCGAACGCTCCCTCCGCGAACTCAATCTCATACTCGGTCGTAATCTCATGCCGGCGCAGATGCCAGTTGCCGCAGGGAATCAGGTCTGTCTGGATCTCCACCCCTTCCATGGGACACCAGGTAAAGGAGACGGCCTTTTCCGTGAGGGAAAAGGCGCTGCAACCGTACCGGGAGTGCCACAGGTCCTGCCCCGGTCGCCGAAGGGCCAGCATGGAGTCATAGGCCCCTTTCACCAGCGTCGTGGCCTCCTTGATCACTGAGAACCCGAAGTGAGAGGAATAGGCAAACTTCTCGTACTTTTCCTGTTCATGCATGTGCTCCCAGGCATGATTGCCTGCCGTATATGTTATCACCTGGCTGTTCCGGGCATCCCGCGTCAGCAGCATGCGCACATGCTCATCCAGGAACATCCGGGGCGGCACGTATTCCTTTTCCTCTGCCTGCCAGAAGGGATGCGTTTCGGGCAGGGCCAGGGCAAAGAACGCCTTCATGCCCCAGTAAGGGGAACCCGGCGCGTTATATCCCTCCGCCACGCAGAGATTGGGATACCCGTACCCGACGGTCAGGGCCCCGCCCCGGTCAAAGATGGGCATCTTCATCCAGTACCGGAGGTTGCGCAGCAGGAACCCCTTCTCCGCGCCGTAGTCAATGCCCTCACAGGTGACATCCGCAAACGCCATGGCGGCAAAGAAGGCGCCCTGGCAGAAGCGGTAGGTCAGGCTCCGTCCATAGGGAATGGCCCTGCCCTCACGGTCAAACCAGCAGGCAAAGCGCGGGGCGATTTCCTGCGCCCGGCGCACGAACCGCTCACAGCGCTCCGGATCCAGTTCCCGCATGGCCGCCACATAGACAAGGCTGTAGTAGTGAAAGCCCCAGATCGTGTAATAGTCCCGCTTGGTGGGGGCATCAAAGTACCAGCCATCCCCCACATAGTGACTTTCCATCAGGTCCAGGTCTTCCTTCATTCGTGCCTCATCCACCGGGCGCCCGACCCGGCGGAACCCGAGATTCACCAGGATCCGGAAAAAACGCCAGTTGTTCCGGGGCATGTCATAGAGATTAATCTGGTTCAGCCACTGATAGAGATTTTCCTGTTCGGCGGGCTGCAGTTCCCCGTAGAACCGGTCCGGCACAAAACAGAGGCCTGTCCCGATCACCGCCATCTCCACCATCCGCTGGTCATAGTCCCGGATTCGTCCCCAGTACTCGGGATGTTCCGGATCCGTGCCGTGAATCAGGCCCTCCCGCCAGAGCGCCCAGAAAGGCTCCGCCTCCGGGCAACGGCCCATGAGCATGGGCACCAGGGCCCAGAGCACCCGGGAATACCCCTCCATGCCGGCCACATCCTCCGAATAATGGGCACTGCCCTCCCCCACAATCATCCGCGCCCTGCCGGGGGTCAGGCAGCTGACCAGGGGCTTTATCATCTCCACCGCGCCCCGGACCAGATCCGCCCGCGTCCGCAGGGGATTTTCCTGTATCTCATTCATCCCTGTCCAGCCTCCCCACTGTAAATTTCGCTTCCAGTTCCGTTCCATCCGCCAGGATCATGACCCGGTAAAGACTGCCCGGGAAGCTCTGTGCCATCCGGGAATCAGTGATCGGGATCTCCTCCGCCGTCGCCCTCATCCCCTCAGGAAACCGCATCCGCATGGACGCGGTCGTGATCCGGCCATCTCCCAGGGTCGGCTTTTCCCGCAGCATGAACACCCACCGGACCGGCTGCGCCCGGTTCAGGGTCAGCCGGTCACATATGACCAGCATGTCCTTGTCCAGTTCGCACCGGCGGTCATAGCGCTGCAGCTCCGCCTCCGGCCCGTAAGCCGCCTCAAGGCCCAGGGTAAGCCCATTTGTCACCGCCTGGACACGCCCGGCCCGGTACTGCCGTCCGGCCAACTGCTCACATCCTCCGATGATGGGCACATTGTGATAAAGGGAGCGCACATTCCACAGAGTATATCGCTCCTCCGAAAAGGTCCTGGCCGTATAGGTCATGTTCCCTGCATCGATGATCAGCGGTTTCCCGTCGTCAAACAGAATGAAGGAACCCACATCGTTATGATTGTGACTCTCCCCGTTGTGACCGCCCTTCACGGCCAGGGTCATTCCACCCCGGCGAACCACCCGGACCTGGAGGTCCGGCAGCCACACATCCGAACGTGTGCCGGTCACGGCTGGTTCACGGGCGGGATGGAAGAGGCGCCGCAGGACCCGGGAAAAGTGCGGGACATCCAGGAGATCATCCCCGGCCTGATTCCGGATGCGCTGGCCCAGAGCCCGCAGTTCCTCATCCCCCAGCCGTTCACCGGCGGTCTCGATGCGCTCCCCGGAGAGAAGGGGACGGGCATCACAGTCGGCGAAATTGATGAACCATCCCTCCCCGATCTCCGCCTTTTTCGGGAAGGAGAGGATGTTCCTGACCTTGGGTTCCCCGTAAAGCCGCATCTGTCCCCCGGTGACGGTCTCATACAGTTCCAGGCAGTCAAGGAACGCGCCACCGGCCATGTTCCAGTACCCGACGCCCTCATCGCAGCCCCCGTCCTCCGGAACAACCGCCAGCCAGCGGTCCAGCATCCCGGCGGCCCGCCAAAGAATTCGGGACAGCCGGTCACCGTCTGTGACCTCCGTGCAGGCAGTCATCAGGATATTGGAGAGGATCCATGGCGTCCAGTTACAAAGGTCCTGCCGGCTAATGCCCATCCACCAGAATTCATCGTGCGCAAGGAACGGCCGCAAAATGCGCCGCTCCAGCTCCGCATGGATCCGCTTCCGGAGAAGTGGTGTGACCCCGTCCAGGGGATCTGCCAGCAGGTTTGAGACAAGCGCGAGAATCATGCCGGTCTGGGCGGCAAACAGATCAATGTACTCCCAGTTCTCATCCGGAATCGGTCTTTCCGCCGCGGCCGGTGCACCGGGAATAGGATTCACATTGTGTGCACTGATGACCCACGTGCTTTCCTCACAGATGCACCAGATCCCATCCAGCACCTCATCCAGGTTATCCTCTCTGGTCAGGCAGGCCAGCACGGCCGTACACAGTTTCCGCCGGCGGAAAAAATAGGGCGTCTCATCGCTTTTCCGGCTTCCGCTTCGGACAAAGTCCAGGAAACCGGTCAGGGTACGCATGGGATACGGCTCTGTACGAACCGCTTCCCACAACCGGTGAATCTGTTCCCGGTCCTCCGCCGGGAGCGCCTGCCATTCGGGATCTCCATAAACCGGGAAAAAGGACCATCCCCCGTGAATCCGGACCGCCCCCGCGGCCCGTTCATACGCCTCCGCTACCATCCTGCCCTCCTTCTCTGTCCGGTCCCGGTCGGGACCAAAAAAGGAGGAATACTCCGAATCCGGCAGCCAGATGCGACGCATCTGCCTGCCGGACAGAGCATGCCTCCCGACAAACCTTATCCCTTCAGTCCGCTGGTCGCAATTCCCTCAATGAAATAGCGCTGCAGGAACAGGAAGACGATCGTCACCGGAACGAGCGAAACAACGGAGGCCGCCATAATCAGGTGATAATCCGTGGAATTCTCCTGGATGAACCGGCGAAGACCGACCTGAATGGTCTTGTTTTCTTCCCGGGTCAGGTAGATCATGGGGCCCATATAGTCGTTCCAGGTCCCGACAAAGGTGAAGATGACCAGTGTGGCAATGGCCGCCGTGGACAGCGGCAGCATGATCCGGGCCCAGATGCCGTACTCGCTGAGTCCGTCAATTCTGGCCGCCTCACACAGGTCCGAGGGAATGTTCTGGTAGAACTGCCGCATCAGGAATACGCCAAAGGCGGAGAAGGCCTGCAGAACCATGATGGCCTGCAGCTTGTCATACAGTCCCATGGAACGCATCAGGATGAACTGCGGCAGCATGTACGCCTGCCACGGGACCGCAATGGTGCCGATATAACAGAGGAACAGGACGTTCCGGCCCTTGAAATTCAGCTTTGCAAAGGCATACGCCGCAAAGGAGGAGGTCAGAGTCTGGATAAAGGTCACACACAGGGCAATGATCGCCGTGTTCTTAAAGTAGGTGAGCATCGGGACTTTCGTCCAGATCACCTTGTAATTTTCCCAGTGGGGCACCTCGGGCAGCCACTGCATCGGGAACGTGAACACCTCACGGTCCAGTTTGAGAGAGGATGAAATCATCCAGGCAAAGGGAATCAGGGTAAAGACTGATACCAGAATCAGCACAATATACGTCACAATCTTGCCGGGGGTAAGCTGATCCCGCGGATCGATCCGTTTTGAAGCTGCGCTCATTTTCCGTCCCCCCTCTCTCAGTTATTCGCATAGCGGTTCTCCATGCTGAACTGCACAATGGTCACCAGCAGAACAATCACAAGGAGAATCATGGCGATGGCACTGGCCACACCGTAGTTGAAGTTGGTAAACGCCTCGTTATAGATATACAGAACCAGCATCTTCGTGGCACGTCCCGGACCGCCGTTGGTCATGATGGCAACCGTGTCGTAGATCTTGAAGCAGCCGATGATCAGCATGACGGAGGCGAAAAAGGTAGTGGGCCGCAGCTGCGGCAGGGTCACATTGAAGAACTGCTGCACCTTGTTAGCCCCGTCCACGGTTGCCGCCTCATACAGTTCCCTTGGTACGCCCTGCAGCGCTGCCAGGTAAATGACCATGTAATACCCCATGTTCCGCCATACACTGACCAGAACAATCGCCCACATGGCCATTTTACTGTCCGCCGTCCAGCTCTTATTGAAGGAACTGCCGAAGAACATCATCAGCTGGTTAATGGGGCCGTTCTTCATCAGCATGAAGTTCCAGCAGACGCAGATAGCCACCATGGAGGCCACGTACGGGAAAAAGAGGATCGCACGGAAAACAACCGCGCCTCTGACCGAGCGGTTGAGGACCAGCGCCAGCAGCACCGCACAAACCAGGCTAAGGGGCACCGTGACGAGGGTAAAGAAAACGGTATTTTTCAGGGAGATACCCAGGTCCACTTTGGAAAAGAAGTAATTCATGCCTGCCAGAAAGCCGTTTTCGGTCATCTGCTTGCCCACCTTCGCCGTGTTGAAGATGGTGGCATAATTGTCCCAGCCGACCCATTTCATGGTGGTCAGAGAACCGCCTTTCCATTCGGTGAATGACATAATCACCGACAGGATGACCGGGATCAGGGTGAAAATGGCAAAACCGAGGAAATTCGGCGCCAGAAAGCTGTACGCAATGAGCGTATTTTTTCGTTCAAGGCGGCTCATTTTGTGCTTTCCGCGTTTGACTCTCTCACTCATATGGGTCTCCTTTCACTAAAAAAGCGGGAAGTGCGAGATATGACGCACTTCCCGCAGGTCTTAAATCGGGACTCAGATTATTTCTCGAGGAGTTCCTGAACGCGCTCGTTCATGTTCGCAATGCCTTCCTCAATCGTGATCTCACGGGTCATGATCGCGGTGTGCTCCTCACCGAGGATGCTGGAAATCTGAGAGGAGAGAGCGGTTCCGGGGATCTCAATCGCCACATAGGTCGGAAGAAGTGCCGCCTTGGAACCTTCATCGGTCGGGAATCCGTCGATGGCGGACATGACATCCGCAACGCCCTCGGAAACCCAGGCAGGACGGTTGCCGACGCTGGCTGTTACCTTGGCGCCTTCCTCACCGCAGAGCCATGCGACATAATCCCAGGCCAGATCCTGATTGGCACTCGCCTTGTTGATCATGACACCGGTCAGGTTGCCGAAGGTTGAACCGGCCTTCACATCTTCCTTGGTGGGCATGGAGGCAAGGCCCCAGTTCTGCACTTTGTAAGAGCCGTCCTTGATGTTGCTGATCAGGGTCGCCACATACCAGTAGCCCATGGGCATCATGGCGATGTTGCCGTTGCCGAATGCGCCGGAGTAATGCAGGCCGGCTGCGCTGATCTCGCTGAACGCCATGCAGGCACCTGCGTCCTCGAGGTCCTGAATGATCTGATAGAAATAGGCCAGATCGCTGTATTCGCCATCGACCAGGGTGTTCACGCCATCCGCCACGGTGTAGTTAACGGCCGTGGAGAGCCAGGTGTGATAGTGGGTTCCATAGATATCCTTGGTGGGATCGGCCAGCTTCAGTGCCTTCGCCTTGTACTCCTCCCAACTCATGTCGTTGGTCGGATAGGGTTCGCCGGCTGCATCGAAGAGGTCCTTGTTGTAGAAGAGGATTTCGAAATCAGAGCGGAAAGGCAGCGCGATCTGCTCCCCGTTCATGGCGTAGTTGGATTCCATGCCGACGAAGCCGGAAACATCATAGTTTGCCTTCTTCATATAGTCGTTCAGGTTCAGGCAGTACCCGGCCTCATACCAGTTGAGCAGCGCCGGGATATCCTTTACCATGTAGATATCGCTGGTATCGCCGCCGGCCAGCATGGCCGCGACCTTGGTGTCATAATCCTGGGAGGAAACGTCGATGTACTCGATGGTGACGCCCGGATGAGACGCTTCATACGCCTCTTTCTGAGCCGTCAGATAACCGGTGGTGTTTGCATCCCATGCAACAATGGTCAGAACCTTGTTTTCCTCTGCGAGAGCGAAACTCGTCAGCGCGAAGAGCATCACAGCCGCCAGGATCATTGCGATTGCCTTTTTCATAAGAAAACCTCCTGTATTTTTCTGTCCGAGCCAATTGTGAAACAGATATGTAAGAACTTACAGAATTCTTTCATCCCGCTTACACATCCCATTTCCCTCAGTTGCTCAAATCTGGCTATATACTACAGCACTTCTGAAAGCTTGTCAATACAGCATCTGCATTTTCTGAAAATGTTTTTGTAAATTTACACTATCTATTTGTAAATTTACATTGTCTTCCCCCTGGAAGTATGCTAGAATAGGGAAAAAAGACCGACTGAGCCTGAATTGCCGTCGTTTCCCGTCAAAGAGAGGAGATGCCTCCGTCAATTACCCACCACTTAGCCCAAGGGCTGAAGTGGAGGCTTGCGCAGTCTTTGCAAGAGCCTGGTTGACTAGCCTAAGATCTTAAGATCTCGG
>JAFUBF010000284.1 GCA_017460325.1 Clostridia bacterium
CATATTCCCCTCTCAAAACCGATAACAGTTCCGCAGGACAGTTCCCTGCCTCCGGGGATCCGGGACCAATTCCCGGCGATCTCCTGCAGTATAGCACAAAAGGAGAACGAATCCTATTCCTTTTGTTAACCTGTTGTCGCTTTCCTGCCATCGGTCAGTTGGTTCAGGCAAAATCCGTGCGTTCCGGGTAGGCAACGATTCCCGCTGTTTTCTGGATGGCCCGAAGAGTTTTCTGCACATCGGTCTGTTCACTGAGGAAACAGAAAATCGAAGGCCTGTCCGTAAACAGAATCCCCACGTCGTGCGTAATTCCCGTGTCTTCCCCTGTTTTGTGTGCACAGTCAATGTCCGGGGAAATCGGCTCTTTCCTGTCCAGATTATAGGAAAGATAGAACGGAATTTTCCCGTTCAGCTGCTGGCAGGAAAGAATGTCCAGCATTTCCCCGGATGCCTCCGGGCTGACGAGGGTTCCATCCAGAATCCGGCGAAGCAGCAGTCCCATATCCATGGCTGTTACGGTGTTCTGGATCCCGCGTGCGGCCAGCTTTTCATCAAACAGCTTCCGCCGAAGCCGCGTTCCCCGGAGCCCCTGCCGGTCAATAAACCCGTTCACCGTGTCCATTCCGACAAGATCAATCAGGCGATTCGTGGCCGTATTGTCCGAGACGATAATCATCAGCACGACCAGATCCCGCACGGTGACACGAAGACCGGCATGCATCCGGGTCAGGACGCCGCATCCCGGCATCATCTCCTCCGCCCTTGTTTCCACCATCTCATCAAGCGAAAGCCGATGCGCCTGTGCCGCCTCAAAAACGGCGCCCATGATGGGCAGCTTGATAACCGATGCCGCTTCAATCGGAGCATCTGCGTTTATCTGCAGCTTCGAACCGTCTCCGGCCTCAATGAAAACACCGATGTTCCCCTCCAGTTTCTGAAGCTCAGCCCGGACGCGTTCAAAATCCATTTCATCCTCCACCGCTTCTCATTGCTGTTTGAAATTGCATCGGGAAGGTTATCCTGCGGTCTGAGCATCCCCCGTCTGTCGGAGCTGCTCTTTTTCCGCTTTCTTCGCCTCTTCTCTTTCCTTCCTGCGACGCTCCAGCCACGGGATCAGGCCTTCCTTGTAGATAAAATCAACAATGGCTGCCGTCGGGATGGCCAGAAGCAGTCCCCAGATGCCAAACATCCGTCCGCCGATAATGAGGAAGGCCAGGATGACCACGGAGGAGACCCCCAGCGTACCGCCGAACATTTTCGGCTTAATGACGTACCCGTCGATGGTCTGAAGGATAATGGTAAAGATGATGAAGGCAAATGCATTCCAGGGGTCCGCCAGGAGGAGAATGAATGCACCGATTACCGCACCGACCAGAGGACCGAAGGTTGGCGCCAGGTTGGTCACGCCTACCACAACAGAGATCAGCACCGCATACGGCATCTTCATAATTGTCATGAAAATGAAATTGGAAAACCCGACAATCAGCGCATCCACCAGTTCATAGACCACATATTTTCCGATGATGGAATTGCATTTTGAAAGGAAAAGATGCAGACCCACCTGTTTGTCTTCCGGCACGATCAGCCTGAGAAAACGCCGGACACCTCTGACGATGGATTTAAGATCAATCAGGAAATAAACGGAAAGAATGATGGCAATGATCCACGTGAAAATGCTGCTGCCGATGCTGGTGGAACTGCTGAGGACCACCGACAGATTCTCTCTCAGATATTTGGCGATGGTCCCGAGGATATTCGCGCTGTAGGTTGTTACCGCCGTCATGTCCAGCGAAATGCCCTCCACGTTCTCCTCCACCGAAAGACCGAAGGAATTGATAAGGGCCAGAAGCTGTGAAATGTACCCGTCCATATTGTCAACAAACGTGAGTACACTGGACACGATCTGCGGAATCAGGGCAGACATCAGGATGATGAGAAAAACCAGAAGAAACAGAAACGCCAACGCCACGGAAAGGTTTCTTGCCAGATGCCGGTTTCGCACTTTTCCAAAGGGAAAACGTTCAAAACTGCGAACCAGCGGGTCCAGAACATACGCAATAATCATGGCCATGATGACCGGGAATGCATAACCGAGGAGCGCACTGAACGCCCCGTGAATGGTATGAAAATGCGTCAGAACCACATAAAGTACAACTGCGGAACAGGTAGAAATGGTATACGGTACCCAGCGTCTGTTCAGAATCTCACTGATTTTCTGCATAACCTCTCCTGTGG
>JAFUBF010000285.1 GCA_017460325.1 Clostridia bacterium
CAACGGACATGGTTGCCCTTTCGCCGCGGATCAGCATGGAGTATCCGAATGAAACCAGATGGATGGATCAGGGCGGAAAAGAGGGAAAGCGATGAGCGCAGGACTGAAAAAAGGATTGCTGATTCCGGTCCTGCTTGTCCTGCTGTTTGTCCTGAGCGGATGCGGACAGCAGCCAAGCCAGGTCAGGGAAACCGTTGAACCGGTAACTTACGTGACACCGACACCGCAGCCGTCACTCTCTGAGCCTGCAGCAGGGGTTCTGGCAGGCATTGAAACCAGTCAGCTGGTCGTCTCCATCGTATTTGAAGGGTATGCGGATGATTCGGTTCTCAAGGCCATCTGCCAGGTGCTGGATACCTATGATCTGGACGGCCTGTTTTTTGTGGACGGAAATACGGCTTATGAATATCCGGATATGGTTTCCTATCTGGTTCAATCCGGGTATGAGGTCGGAAATGCCGGCATGCGCCGGAAAAGTACCTTCAACCGGAATTCAGTCAGCACGAATGTACACCAGTTTGAACGGACACAGCAGCTGAGCTACAGTGCGTCAGGGGTCTATCCGAAGATGGCCTGCCTGAACGGCAGTGACTATACCCAGGCGGTTCTTCAGGCAGTGACGGCCGCCGGTCTTCAGGCCGTGGTGAAACCGGATATCTACCTCAACCGTGACAGCTTTGTGGAACGGGAAGAAGTCGATACCTTCGTGGAAAGTCTTGTACGCGGCAGCATCATATCCCTGCATCTCGGAAATTCGGCAGGGGAGTATGAGGAGGCAAACTCGGACCTGGTAGGACGGGTTTCCCTGGATCCCACGCCCAGTATTCTGGATGAGCAGGAGAAAGTCAGCGCCGTGGACCTGCATGTCAGTGAGATTCTGACATGGCTGATTGATTCCCTGACGCTGAATCACTATACCATTGTCACACCTTCTGAACTGCAGGAGGCGAAAGTCAATCTGGTCGGAAATGAAATTGCCCTTCCGGCCAATTATTCGGAGCGACTGATCAGCAGTAACTATTCGCTGCCCAAGACGGATACGCCGCTGGGTGTAACCGTGACCAGTGTGGCCTCGACCGGGGATTTTTACGATACGGTCTTTGTCGGGGACTCCATCATGGCCAACCTGATGAGTTATGTCAACTGGCGGCGCGAGCGGGACGAACTCTTCTGGGACGGCGCACAGTTCCTCGTCTCCTCCAAGCTGACGCTGGAGAAGGCGCTGATATCGGATGAGGGTGCCGCCGTTCTTCCCATGGTGGATGAACGCAGAATTCATATTGATGATGCACTGAAAATCCTGAAGGCCCGGCGGGTTTATCTGTGCCTGAGGCCGGAGAACGTGAGGGCATATTCGGAGGAACGGTACCTGACGAATCTTAAGGTGCTGGTGTACCAGATCCGGCAGAAGAATCCCAATATCGATATTGTGATTCTGTCCATTCCGCCGGTCATTGCAGCCAGAAATGCGACGCCTTCCAACTGGCAGGTGTTCAACTACAACCTGATGGTCTGCAAGATGTGTGCGGCGCATGGGATCACCTTCCTGGACATTGCCTATGCCCTTCGCAATGACAAGGGTGCACTGCGGGAGGAGTACTGTCTGGATCCGGACAGTTACGGCTCACATCTGAACGATGCCGGCTGCGAGGCTCTGCTCAATTTTATCAACAACAACATTCCGTGATTGTACCGGTCTTGCACCGAACCCTGTCGCATACGCATTCGGCGGAAAGATCCGCCAGAGAATAAGGAAGAGAGAGGAGGGGGAAGATGCTGAAACAACCCGAAAACCCGGAGCAGCGTGAGGAACGCCGTAAGCTGAAATTTGGCTTTGAAATTGCAGCGCTCATCGTCCTCCTCATCCTTCACGCCTCCTTCTTTGGGCAGACTCTGAAGGAGGAGAGGGTCGTCGTTGAAACCTTTCCCTACAAATATATAGATGCCTATGGCGGGCATCTCTTGCATGCACCGGATGCTCAGGGCTATCTGGCGACGCAGTATGGGCAGCAGCATTTTGCGGCCATTGCCTATCCGACCATTTCATCCAATCCGGTGGGGGATCAGGTCAGTATCAACACGTTCCGCCTTCAGATGCAGGCGCTGAGGCGCTCCGGCTATACCTCCATCATGCCGATTGACGCGGAAACGTTTTATGAACTGGGAACGGGACTTCCTGAAAAGGCGGTCATGATTCTCCTCCTGGATGCAGCGGAGGAGAGCATTAACCAGGTGGAGGATATCCTGGATGAAGTGGGATTTTCCGCCGTCGTCTGTCACTATGCGGATGAAATCGGACCGGAGGGCATTATCACCGGGGACACACTGGTCCGTCTGGCCAATACCGGGCGTATCCGGATAGGAACCCGCGGGTACAGCAGAAACTACATCAACGTATTCGACCGGTATGAAAACTTCCTTGGGACTCTGCCAGCCATAGACTTCGATGCGCTGAAAAACTATATCGATGAGGATTATGAG
>JAFUBF010000286.1 GCA_017460325.1 Clostridia bacterium
CACTGTTCGTCCTGCATCATGGAGTTCTGCGTACTGCTGTCTGGACCTGAAAAGCGGAATGCAGTCTTCAAACTGCTTATCCTTCAGATACCGGTCGTCATGGTTTCCGATAATCAGATGCTTGCGCCCATTCAGGCACTTCAGAATTCCAGATGTCTGAAAGCCGCCCGCCAGACTGAAATCCCCCAGAATGTATACCGTATCTTTCGATGTTACTTTGGCATTCCACTGCCGGATCATGTGTTCATTCATCTCTTCCGCAGAAGCAAATCCGCGCATGTCCATTTCTGTGTTCAGCCGTCCGTGGCAGAAATGGCAGTCCGCGATATACAGCGTCCGCGGTGCCGGTGCCTTCTGTGCCCTGATGAATCCTTTCAGCCGATTCTGAAGATGAAGGACATCCTCTTCGGAATAACTGCCGTTTCGCATCTGTTCAGTCATGATCGTCTTATAGTCATGGATCATGCCGACGTAATACCCTCCCCCGGCATGTGGTCCCTGATTCTGTTGCTCAGCTGCCTGTTTCTTTACGCCTTCTTCATTTTCTGACCACGCACAGCAAAAGAAATTGAATACCTTCATCACCTGCCGTGCGGCAATTTCGGACAGTTGCCTGTGGACAGGCAGTTCCTCCGGGGCCAGAATTTCTCCGGCATGCATGACTTTCATCCTGGCATAGCAGATATCCCTCAGGATGATCGCTTCCTTTTCTTCCAGTGTAAACGCCTTATTTTCCATTGCCTCTCTGATCCGCTTCTGCACCCTCATCTTCCCGCCTGACGGCCGCATCCGCTTCTTCAGCCAGTGTCCGTTTCAGTGCCCGTGCCTCAGTCTCTCCCTTATAGACCGGATAATACCGGATAAGCCGGACGCCCACATCTTCTTCCTTCAGATTCCTTGCTTCCTCCGCCGCTTTTCTGGCTCCTTCCGGATCATTTTCCACCAGGTTAATCCAGTACCTTACTGCCTCCTGAAAGAATTCATCCATTGTCAGCTCATTCTTTTGACAGTAAGCTTCCATGTCTGCCATTGCCTTTTCCGTTGCCTCAAACTGATAGATCCAGTACTTCACCCGTTTATCCTCTTTACCGCCACCTTCCACAACTTTCGCTGCCGCGGTTTTCTCCCCCCAGCCGGTACGCGCTGAGCACCCCTTCCACAAATCTACCCTTTACCGTTCTGTACACATCCCGGTCGTGTGGAAACATCTCCGCAAGCTGCCGTTTCAGCTGCATGTATTCATGGGAGACCGTCTCATCATGCGTTTGAATAAACCTGAACAGTTTCTGGTCCTTCGCAACCGGATGATCCTCATCGCAGAGGTGGAGATAAAACGTCTCATTCTCTTTATCCCCTTTTGTCAGGAAGAGCCTGCCCGGCCGTCCGCACTCTCCGAGATTGGTATAGCCGATCCCCTCCAGAACAGCGGCACATTTTTCAAGCGATGTTTCCTGTGCCGGACAGAAAAGGATATCAATGATCGGCCTGGCGCACATTTCTTTTACCGAAGTGGAACCGATGTGATAAACATTCCCCTCCAGTCCCGCTGCGGTCATCCCCTCTGCAATATGTGCCTTCTCTGTTTCAAACATCTTTTTCCATGACTCCTGCCATGGAATGATGATCGTTTCCTGATGTATCCGATTCATCTGCTCATTTCCCTCCCATCTGCCAACTCAAACAATCCATAAATGGGACAGATTGAAACCGAACCTCCTCTGCCCCGGGCATTCCGTCTTCCATGTGCCTCGGTGGATCCTTAAAACCCAACGTGACTGAATCCATATACCGCAACCACTCGCTATAACGATATGAAATAACCGACAACGACAACCTTAAACCTGCGGCTTAGGGGGAATAGCCAGCCCCGAATGATGACTTCCTGCCAGGTTTTCCAGCCAGACGATCCGCACGATGAATCCTTTTCCGTATATACCATTTTTAAATCTCGCGATTCGACTTAAACGAAAAAAGGTCACAGAAAACAACAACTTCAAATCCATTACACTGAACACTTGCTCCTGCCATGGCGGTCTCACCCGCGGCCTTTTACAACGTTAATCGTCTGTCTGCGGAAAAAAATCACAATGCTGCTTCAAAAAGCACTGTCGAATTCACCTGGTCAAGCGCATTTTGCGCCGCCGATAATTCATCGACCGTTTTTACGTAATCCGCCTCCGCCGCCGCGATATCATAGTTGACATAGTTGTACTCCACAATATTGCTGCTTCGGCTATAACCAGCATTCTCTCTCTCCCTCGGCAGTTTCTTCCGCATGTAATCCAGCTTTTTCTTCCGCGCCGTCAACTGCGGGATATACACAAGCATCTGGTCGATGGTCATGCCGAATCCCGGCACCTCCTGGGACAGGTTAAATGTGTTGATCGCATGCTTCAGCGCGCGGATCCGTCTTTCCATCCTGTCAAGCTCATCCTGTATACCTGCGTAATCATACTCAGGGCGAATCTTCTCAACATCTTCCTGAATTGCTGCCACAAACTCCCGGGATTTGTTCTCCCTGGCCAGCAGTGCATCATGCTGGTCATTCAGTTTCCGCAGTTCCTTTGCTGCCTGTGCGCTTGTCATCTTTGTCATATTCGATTTTTCCTCCCTCCACACCATGAATCATCTATTCCATCGGTGGCCAGTACAGTCCTGACCTAACGCATCCTCTTCCCTAACATGTATTTCTGTCAAAACCTCCTCCCCTTCCTTGACTGCAGTTATCATTCATGATAACATGTTCTCATTGGAGGTGTTTCTCGTGAGTGATTCGTTTGAAATCCTGGCTTCCCGGCAAAAAATCATCTCTTCCCTGGCGGAAGCCCGTATGAGCCG
>JAFUBF010000287.1 GCA_017460325.1 Clostridia bacterium
CATCCTGATCATGGGCTGTCAGCAACTTTATAAATCTAGCCCCTATGGGGTATCGACTATGTGACATAGTCTGTAAGATGAAAATCTTACTGGTAGGCGGACAAAAGTGAAGCCATCAGTAGCTTTTGACCCCCGTGTCATCAGATCAAACAACTTCTATAACTACAGATTGCGGAACATGTGGATTATTATTGTAGATGGGGCTCAGATTTACAGCGGGAAAAGAAAAGTCAACCAGAAATGCCTGTTCAGAATCCACAACAAAGGGAAAGAAAATGAGTACACTTCGTACCATATACAGGTTTTGGAAGCCAAGCTGTATTTATTGGGTACAAATCTGGCGTTCAGCATAATGACAGAATTCATCGAGAATACACCTGAATCAGAATATGGTGATAAACCAATCAGCGATCAGACGTATAAGCAGGACTGTGAACCGAAGGCATTCATACGACTCTCCGAAAGATTGAAGAAGTGCTTTGTACGTCTACCCATCTGCATAACTGCAGATGCGCTCTACAACTGCGCTACCGCAATGGAAATCTGTGAGAAAAACCACTGGAGCTATATCTTCAGATATAAAGACGGCTCTATTCCTTACATTGCAGAGGAAGTCAACGCTCTAAAAGATTCCATGGTAAAGGTTAACGTCGCCACCAATCTTCCATTTGCTGATGTGGATTATTTGAATAGCCTTGATTACAAAGGCCATACTGTTTCATACATTCGTGCTTCCGACAAGGAAGTAGTGAAACCACGGGACAAAAGGGGAAGAAAGAAATCTGTTACTGCCAGTGAACCAGTTGTTTTCCAATGGATAAACAATCTGACGATCACAAATAAATTAGCCATTCAGGTTGTTACAGCCGGCCGGGCAAGGTGGACCATCGAGAACGAAGGGTTCAACCGCCAGAAGAACTGGAGCTTCGACATAACGCATCTATGCTCCTGGAATGAGACGGCAATCAAAAACCACTATCTGATGGTTCAGATAGTGGAGATCTTTCGGATGCTGTTTGAGTTCTCCTCCTATGATAACAAGGATTATTACCCGCTCGTATTCGCAGATTGCCGACGATATTGTTTACGGTTTGACAACCTTCCTGTTGTTCGAAACGGCTGATCCCGAAAGGAAGGAAATCCTGGATCGACTCAAATGTGTGAATCAATGAAATCTGAAGGAGGTACAGAATCAAAGGTGGTTTGTGGGTAGTCTGCGCAAAAAACTGCTCACCCCCAAAAAATGGCTATAAATAGCTGATAGGGGATTTCTGCGCAAAAATGAGGTCATCAAGGGAAAAATCAGTTCTGCCAAAGGCAGATTATTTTTTCGCAGCTCTGCTCATCAGGGAGCGCATCCGCCCTCCGAACCGGTCACCGGGTCCTGGGCGCGAACGCCCGGAAGTCCCCGCCACCATGCGCCCCGGAAACCGCGGTTCACCCCACAACAAGGGCGGGGGCCCGGTGCTCTGCACCGGTTTGCCAAATCATGTCCCATATCCATCATACGGCGCCGAAAGCCAACGCAAGATTGACAGCGGGGGCCCGGTGCTCTGCACCGGTTTGTCAAATCATGTCCATTGTCCATCATGCGGTGCCGAAAGCCAACGCAACATACAACGGGAAATGACACTGTGCACCGTCAGTGGCGGGGGCTTTTCCCGGTTTTTTTTAGGATAGTCCACTTTATATTATACTATACAGGCCTTTTTGGAGCGTCTTGTAAAATGCCGATTTTTTTCAGTTTTTGACGATTTTTCGCCGGTTTTAGAAAGAAAAATTTTTCGCAGGGACAGATACCCGTTGTTTTCCGGCCGTCTTCTCCCTTTTGCACGGTCAAAGACACCCCTGAACCGTTCAGCGGTCAAACCCTGACCTGATACCGACACACCGTCCCGGTCCACGGCCGGTACTCCCCGGCGTCTCAGACGGATAAACTGCCCCGGTTCCAGCCTGGCGGGCATTGCCCGTTCAACCGAAACGGTTGTAACCCCGGAAAGCAAAACGCTGTGTCCCGGCCACAATCGCCCACGTTCTTTCGGAACGGAAAACCGGTATATCCGAATCCCGCTCTTTTCACCCACAGAATACCACAAACCCCGGCGCATGTCAATTTCCGGAGCCTTCCCAAAAAGCACGCATCCGTTCGGATTTTATCCACTCAGCATCCGGTCCCGCCCGCAGGTCCGGATGCATCCTTCGGAGCGCGGCTTTCTGAGGATCTTTCCTTTATGACACTTGCGTTCGTCCCGTCCCGGAATCCTCAGGCAGCGGATCAGATCGCTGCCGGCAGATGACGGGCTTTCCCCCTGGTCATTTTCCCGCAGACCGTTTTCTCTCCGTCTGCAGCGTTCGCACCCGTCTCCGTCCTTCGGAGCACAAAGCCGGCTGAATCCCGATTGCCGGAGGCTGAAAACCGTTTTATAACAGCAGGGCGGCCAGATGATGTATAGGACAAGGGATGCCCGATTGCCGGAGGCTGAAAACCGTTTTATAACAGTGTTATTTTTCCCGGTGAGGCCATTTTACTTCTTCCGCACGAATAATGCAATCCTTTCGGAAGAATGTCCCTCCGGATTTGCCGCCGGCAACCTGCCTTCTTTCTGCCGGTACCGGCCTTTCCACACAGGCCCCGCATCCCTGTCCCCGGTCCCTGCCTGCATCCCTGGTCGGGGAACACGGGGTCGGCCCGGCATCAGGGAATACGGCGCCGCCCGGCAAGCGGATTCCATCTCCCGGTCAGGTAAAGGCCGCCAAAGAGCACAAAGAGCAGCAGGTTATGGGCAATCATGCAGCCCCAGGCGGATTCAAGCCCCATGCCGAGATGCAGCGTACACACAAACGTGCCGGCAATCCGGACGCACCACATGCCCAGCAGGTTGAATACCAGCGGCAGAAACGTCTGGCCGCACCCCTGCATCATGCCCTCAACGACGATCGGGACCCCGTAAAAGGGCTCGGACAGGGCTACCATTCTGAGAACAGTGGTGCCGAGGCGAATCACCTCCGGATCCTTTGTAAAGATCCGCACCAGCGGTTCGGCACAGACAAACAGGAGCGAACCCGTGATGACCATCAGGCCGATTTCAAGGGGCAGAAAGGTTTTGCCCAGTTTCTGCAGGCGTTTCCCATCCCGGGCCCCGAAGGCATTCCCGGCCAGCGTGGCCGCGGCCGTCTGCATGCCCCAGCCCGGAATGTAAAAGCCGGATTCCACCGTGTTGGCAATCGTATGCGCCGCCGTTGAGACATCCCCCAGCCGGTTGATCATCGCCGCAAAGACCACATACCCAAGGGAGGTGCCAAAGCGCTGCACCAGGTTGGGCAGCGCCACCCGGAAGCAGGGCCGCAAAATGTCCGGGTCCGGCAGGAACCGCTCCCCCCGGGGCGAGATTTCCGGATGGCGCCACAGGGCGGCCAGAATGGCGATGCCCCCATAGGTATAGGCAAGGGCCGAGGCGGCTGCCGCCCCCTCCACGCCCCATCCAAGCCCGGGGACCGAAAAGGAACGCCCCAGCGCCGTGACCGTGCGGGTCGGATAGATCATGAGGACATTCAGGATTATGTTCAGGAGATTCACCACCACGCCAACCCGCATGGGCGTCCTTGTATCCCCCACGCTTCGCAGCACCGTCCCCAGGATGATGCTGGCCGTCCGAAAGAGCATCGGCATGTACAGAATCAGAAAATACCGGGCTGTCATTTCCCGGATGGAAGGGTCCACCTGCATCAGGGTCGGCACCTGTCCGCTGAGGCCCGTGGTCACCAGTGTAAACAGCAATCCAAGCACCAGCACGATAAAGATCGCCTGAGCGCTGGCCCGTCTGGCCTTTTGCCGGTCACCGGCACCGTATGCCTGAGCGATGTACGCCAGGAACCCGATTCCCGTGGCCGAGATGGTGCTGCCGATCATCCAGTTCACCGTACTGGTGGCTCCCACCGCCGCCGTGGCCTGGGTTCCCAGCGCCCCGACCATGGCCGTGTCAATGTACTGAACGGCGGTCTGCATCAGCATCTCCAGCATCGTCGGCCACGCCAGGGCCAGAATTGTGCCAAGCATTGTCAAATCCATCTGTGCTCCCATTCCTCTCCGTATGGCCCTGTGCATTTTCCGGCTTGACAAGCCCCGAAAAAGGGCGATAATACAGGGGCAATCACGTTTTACGGAGAAAAACATGTTCTTTCTTTCTGTTCTTGAGCTCATCGGAACGGCAGCCTTTGCCGTTTCCGGCGCCATCACGGCCATCCGAAAGGAAATGGATCTCCTTGGAATCTGCCTGATGGGCATCATCACCGCCTGCGGCGGCGGCGTTTTCCGGGATCTGCTGCTGGGCAGTGTCCCGCCGGTTCTCTTTACCCGCCCGGTCTATGCCATTACGGCCATCGCGGCCTCCCTGATCACCTTCATTCCGGCCATCCGGACCTCCCCGTTTCTGCAGGCCCACCACCTGGACCGGATCGTCTTTCTGGCAGATGCCATCGGCCTCGGGATCTTTTCCACGGTGGGGGTCCGGGCCGTCCAGAGTGCCGGGTACGGGGAACACTTCTTCTTTTCCATCACCCTCGGCGTCATCACGGGAGTTGGCGGCGGCGTCCTTCGGGATATTCTGGCCGGGGACCGGCCCTATATCTTCGTCAAGCACATCTACGCCTGTGCCGCACTGGCCGGTGCCCTCGTCTACTATTTCGCCGGGCGGTTCCTGTCCGTGTTTCCGGCCATGATCCTGGGCTCTCTGGTGACGCTCATGATCCGCATTCTGGCCGCCCGATATCGCTGGAGCCTCCCCAAAGCCCGGTAATCCGTCAAAAACAACAGTGCCCCTGGGCACTGTTTCTTTATGCAAGCGGTTTTTTGCCGGGCAGGCCGGCTTTCCGGGGATATTTGGCCGGGGTCGGCCGGATCTTTTCCGTGATCAGCAGGAGATGGGACCAGTCCGGCCGCCCCGGAATCTGCACACTGACCGGATCCAGCAGATGGCCGCCCAGTAAAAAGGCCGCGCGTCGGGCGCTTTCCAGTTCCTCCAGCCCCTTCGGGCCTTTCCAGGCGATGCTTTTCCCGCCGGTTCTGGCAAGGGGCAGCATCAGCTCCTGCAAAACCCCCATGGTGGCCACCGCCCGGGAAACGACCACATCAAACTGCTCCCGCAATTCGGGCCATTGTCCGGCATCCTCCGCCCGGGCGTGAACCACCCGGGCGGTGAGTTCCAGCCGGGTCAGCGCCTCCCGGAGAAACGCACACCGTTTCTGCTGCGCATCCAGCAGTGTCAGCTGCAGGTCCGGCCGGAGAATCAGGAGAGGAATGCCGGGAAACCCGGCCCCTGTTCCCACGTCGATAATTTCTGCCCCCTCCGGGAAACCGGTCAGGGCCAGGGCCGCGACACTGTCCAGGTCGTGGCGGTCCACCCGCTCATCCTCATCCAGCACCGCCGTCAGATCCATCTGCCGGTTGTATTCATCCAGGATGTCGTGAAACCGCTCAAAGCGCAGGGCGATCTGCCGGTCCCAGGGCAGCTGCAGATTGAGGAGTCCCTTCTTCAGTCGTTCCGTATTCATCTGTGTCGCTCCAACATGTACTTTATCCAGCTCAGGCCCTCGCGGATATGATTCTTTACGAAGTATTCCGGCTTGGAGGGACTCCCTTTTCCGGTGGCCGAGATGCCCACCTCGCGGCACAGGGCCAGTGCCCTGGCCACATGATAGTCACTGGTAACGACCAGCGCCTCCCGAAAGCCGTGCATTGCCATCAGGGCTTTGGCGTTCAGGAGATTCTGCCGGGTATTGAAGGACGCCGTTTCCGCAATCACATCCTCCTCCCGGACCCCATGGGCGATCATCCACCGGTGCATGATCGTCCCCTCCGCCTCAGGCTCATTGGCCCCTCTGGCGCCGCAGCAGATGATGGTCTGGGGGCTGTCCCGGTACACCTCAAGGGCCGCCGTCATCCGGCGCTCCAGAGCCACGGAGGGGGTCCCGTCCGCTTTGACCTGGGCCCCCAGCACGATGATCACATCCGAGGGGCGCTGCTCAGGCAGCGTCTTTTCCTTATAGCAGACAAACCCCATCAGCCCCAGCGCGGCCAGCACAGCCACTGCGGCGAGTCCCAGAAGCAGGCCCATCAGTCTCTTTATCACCCGTCTCACTGCCCTTCAAGGGTTTTCTCTTCAAAGGCCACCCTTCGCCGGATATCCGCCATCAGGCGGTCAAACTGCTGCGGATTCAGGGACTGTGCGCCGTCGCACAGGGCCTTTGCCGGATCATTGTGCACCTCAATCATCAGGCCGTCCGCGCCGGCGGCCACGGCCGTCCTGGCCAGCGGCTCCACCATCCAGGCAATGCCTGCCGCGTGCGAGGGGTCAATGATGACCGGCAGGTGCGACTTGGCCTTGATAATCGGCACCGCCGAGATATCCAGATTGTTCCGGATCATCTTTTCAAAGGTCCGTATCCCGCGCTCGCAGAGGATCACGTTCTCATTTCCGCCTGCCATAATGTATTCCGCGCTCATGAACAGCTCCTCCATGGTGGAGGACAGTCCGCGCTTCAAAAGAATCGGCTTTTTGCTGTGGCCGAGTTCCTTGAGCAGCCGGAAATTCTGCATGTTCCGGGCCCCCACCTGAATGACGTCCACATCCGCGAAATCATCCAGCTGGTTTTCGCTCATGATTTCCGTCACAATGGGCAGGCCGGTCACTTTGCGGGCAATCTTCAAAAGCCGCAGTCCTTCCCCTTCCAGTCCCTGGAACGAATAGGGTGAGGTCCTCGGCTTGAATGCGCCGCCCCGCAGGAATGCCGCACCGCTGGCCTTTACCGACCGGGCCACGGAGATGATCTGCTCCTCCGTCTCCACCGAACACGGTCCGGCGATCACCGAAAAGGTGCCCTCGCCAAGGGTTCGTCCGGCCACCGTAATCCGGGTATCCTCGGGATGGAACCGGCGGTTGACCAGCTTGTAGGGCTCCGAAACCCGCCGCACATCCTCAACAATTTCACTGGCACGAAGCCAGTCCTCATCCACATGCGTCGTATCGCCGATGAGGCCGAGAATCGTCTCCGTATGGCCCTGACTGTAATGAATGGATACGCCCTGCTGACGGATCTGCTCCGATAAGGCATCTATTTTATTTTGCTCCGCATGCGCCTTCAAAATGACAATCATATCAAAATCCCCCTCCGGCAGGATTCCGGCAAATCCTGCCCCTCTTTCTCCGTTTCGGGTTTCCCCGGCCGAAAACAGCAAAAGAATAGCATTATTTCCCTCATCATGCAAGCCCCGCCCGGAGCGGTTTTCGGAAGCAGGCCCCCATCGGATTCCCGGCCAGTGGGCCGGTTCAGGCCTGCGCCGACACCTCTCCCCGGAGGCAGCGGAGATGGACCGCGTTTCCGTTCCGGGCTCAATGGGATCCTCCCGGGGGTGCTTTCCGGCATCCCTGGTCCGGTGCCGAAAAGGCATGGAAACAGGATACCTCAAACTAAAGATGTGCACAAACACACTGTACATATGCACCAGTGTTCCTCCCTGATATTTGCACATATCACCTTAAAAATTAACAACTGCAAAAATGATCCCGAAACGTTGACACGTACCTGTCACAATTCTTACAATACATGATGGAGGATTATGTTCATTGGCCGGTGCATGCATTGCACCGCGGATGGAAACGGTCACCAACGTCTGTCGGGAGGAAGCGAATCTATGTACCGAAAGAAAACACGGGGATGGTCTCAGCATCTGGATTTCATGCTGATTGATGTTCTGTCTCTGGAAATTGCTTTTTTTCTGGGGGCCGGGCTGAGCTTTGGATGGGATCAGCTTCGGGTCAACTTCTTCGCCATTACGCTGGCCGTCAACATTGCCGTTCTGAATCTGGCCATCATGATCACCTCCAACGCCTATGAGGGCGTCATCCGACGGAACCTGTTCAATGAGTTTCTGAAAACCTCCCGAAGCGCCATTTACGTTTCCAGTGCGACTCTGTTCTTCATCGGTCTCACCTATACCGGACAGCGTGAGAACATCTACCGGATGCTCATGCTCTCCATCATCCTTTATTTCGCTATCTGTCTCCCTGCCTGCGAACTGTGGAAGCGCTACCTGCGCCGCCGGCTGCAGATCAAGAACCACACCGGTATGCTCATCATCGCCAGGACGGACCGGCTCCGGGACGTGATCCCCGAACTGCAGGAACACAACTATCAGGAATACCGCTTTGTGGGCGTGGCCCTGTCGGACAAAGAGCCGGACATTGACAAAGCCGACGAGATCCTCCGGGAACTGGAAACCGAGCAGCTCGGGCGGCTTGAGGTGGTTACGGTCCGGGAAAACCTCATTGCCTACCTCAGCTACCACTGGGTGGATGAGATTTACATGGACATTCCCATCGGTGAGGACCTGCCCGTGGACCTGATCAACGAGATCATGGACATGGGCATCACGGTTCACTCCGCCATTCCCCGGATGGAAGAACTGCAGGCACGTCACAAGAATATCGAGTGGATCTGCTCCAAGGCCACCATTACCACGAGTCTGGGGTACGTCTCCGGCCGTGACCTGTTCCTCAAGCGGATCATCGATATCCTCGGAGGCGTCGTGGGCTGTATCTGCACGGGAATCATCTTTCTTATTGCAGGCCCCATCATTTACCTGACCTCCCCCGGTCCCATCTTTTTCAAACAGCGGCGCGTCGGGGAGAACGGGCGCACCTTCATGATGTACAAGTTCAGAACCATGGTTCCTGACGCGGAGCAGCGCAAGAAGGAAGTGGCCCAGGCCGCCGGCCAGGCAGATGCCCTGATGTTCAAGATGGAACACGACCCCCGGATCATCGGGCAGCGGCAGCTGCCGGACGGGCGGTGGAAGCGGGGCATCGGGGGATGGATGCGGGATCTGTCCCTGGATGAGTTCCCGCAGTTCATCAACGTCCTGCGGGGAGATATGTCCCTGGTGGGAACCCGTCCACCCACGGTGGAGGAATGGATGCGATACAAGCCCTCCTACCGGGTGCGCATGTCGACAAAGCCCGGAATCACAGGACTCTGGCAGGTCAGCGGCCGCAGTCAGATCCGGGACTTTGACCAGGTGGTGCAGCTGGACCGGGAGTACATTGAGAACTGGTCATTGCTGCTGGACTTCCGTATCCTCCTCAAGACCATCCAGGTGGTCATTGAGCGCAAGGGCGCGATGTAATCAACTGAGGAATCCTGTCCCTGTGCGGGAAAGCGATTCCTTTTTGACGTTTGAGGCGGTACAATGGCCTGTGTCAACTGGACCGTGAACAGAAGGGGAGAACAGCGAGATGCATGTGGAACTGAACGGAACGACGGTGCTGGTCACCGGATCCCCGGGATTTATCGGCGCGAACCTGGTCCTCCGGCTGCTGCGGGAAATGAAAAGCGGCCGGATCATCAGCTTTGACAATATGAATGACTATTATGATCCCGCCCTCAAGCGGGAGCGGCTGGCCAAAATTGAAAAGACCGCTGCCGGTCCGGTATCCCACCTCTTTGTCGAGGGCA
This sequence comes from Clostridia bacterium, assembly GCA_017460325.1. GTDB lineage: Bacteria > Bacillota > Clostridia > Christensenellales > Aristaeellaceae > Ventricola. The sequence continues at coordinate 9,511 of JAFUBF010000287.1, forward strand.
ACCTGGCAGACCGGGAAAAGGTCCGCCAGCTCTTCGAGCGGGAGCGACCCCGGATTGTGGTGAATCTGGCAGCGCAGGCCGGAGTCCGGTACAGCATTGAATGCCCGGAGGCCTATATCGAGAGCAATATCCTGGGCTTTTTCAATATCCTTGAGTGCTGCCGGCACTATCCCGTGGAACACCTGGTCTACGCCAGTTCCAGCAGCGTGTACGGCGGCAGCCGGAACGTGCCCTTCTCTACGGAGGACCGGGTGGATTCCCCGGTGTCTCTGTACGCGGCAACGAAAAAGTCGGATGAGCTGCTGGCCCACAGCTATGCCAAGCTCTACGACATCCCCTGCACGGGCCTTCGCTTCTTTACCGTGTACGGACCCTGCGGGCGTCCGGACATGTTCTACTTTTCCGCCACAAAGACCCTGGCCGCAGGCGGAACCATCCGGATCTTCAATTACGGCAACTGTGAGCGGGATTTCACCTATGTGGATGACACCGTGGAGGGCATCCTGCGGGTCATGCAGGGCGCCCCGGACCGCCGGACCGGCGACGACGGACTTCCCGTGGCCCCCAGCCGGATCTATAACATCGGGAGCGGACATCCGGAAAACCTCATGACCTTTGTCACCGTGCTCCACCAGGAGCTGATCGCCGCCGGCATTTTACCGGCCAGTGATCGCCTGGAGGATCACGTGGAGCTGACCGGCATGCAGCCGGGCGATGTGCCGGTCACCTGTGCAGACTGCACGCCCCTGAAGCGGGATTTCGGCTTTACACCGACCATCGGGATCCGGGAAGGCCTCCGGCAGTTTGCCCGGTGGTACAAGGCCTATTACGGCTAAGCACCGGACATGAGTCTGCCCCGGCAGCGGGGATCAGGCCCGTGTCCGTGGATTTTGTCGGATTTTGTATGGACCTGTACCCTGATTTTGTGCTATGATTTCATTGTCTGTTTTTGTGCCACCTGAGAATCCGGCCTGTCCGATAGGAAAGAAAGCCGGAAACAGATCCCCCTTTATGGTGCTTTGGCTTTCGGCACCGTATGATGGAACATGATCTGACATACCGGTGCAGCCTTTGCCCAAGCCTTTCATGTTCCCTCGGCTTTCGGCACCGTATGATGGAACATGATCTGACAAACCGGTGCCGACTTTGCCCCCTCCTTTCGTTTGAGGAATGTGCAGATGCCTGCAGACGAATTCTGTACGGGAGGATAGAAAGCAGGGACGCGTTACGCGCGATGGAATCCTGTTACCGGCAGGAACGGGAGGCCGCTGTCACGTGAGAGAAGAAGCCTCCACCTGGGGCTTTCAGTGATCGCGGCAACGGGAAATGCAGGTGGCCTTTGTTCCCTGATCAAAGGCAAGAATAGAAGGATGGAATCGGATGAAGAAAAAGAATACCCAGGAAAAACCCGCTGACAGGAAACATGAACGGAAGAAGAGCCTCCTCCGTTCCCTGGTCCATACCCTGATTTTCCTCCTGATTGTGACTGTCGGGGTGGCGGGCGGCGTCTTTCTGTATGCGCGATACACCAAGACACACTATGAGATCACGTTCTATCAGGAGACCTCGAAGAAGGTGAGCCACAATATCCGGCTGGCCGTAATCTCCGACCTGCACAACCGGGAATACGGGGAGAAGAATCAGACCCTGATCGCTGATCTGAAGGCGCTGAAGCCGGACCTGATCCTCTTCCTGGGAGACATGATCAACCGGCAGGACGGGCACTATGAGCCCATGCTGGAACTGGGCACCGCCCTGTCAGAGGTAGCCCCCTGCTATGGGGTCCTGGGAAATCACGAGAGCGAGCGCATGTATTATTACGACGACATGAAGATTCCCGAAAAGTTCCGGGAGGCCGGCGTCAAAATTCTGCGCAATACCCAGGAGATGGTCACGGTGGGCGCGGATACGATTCAGCTCATCGGTCTGGAGGGGACGCCCCACGGGTTTGAGGAATACGGCGGGCGCAAGTTCATGGACGGGACGAGCATCCGTCCGGATGCCTACTGCATCGTCATGAACCATATTCCCTTTACGTTCCGTGACCAGATTTCTGATTATCCCTTTGACCTCGGCATTGCCGGCCACAGCCACGGCGGCCTCATCATCCTCCCGTTCTTCGGAGGGGTGTATACCGCGGAGGAGGGCTTTTTCCCCAAATACTATAAAGGCCGGAACCGGCTCAAACTGGATCAGTCCCTGATCATCAGCCGCGGCATGGGGGATTCCAGTCCCTGGCCCCGGATCAACAACATGCCGGAACTGGTCATCATCGATGTAAACTGTTACTGAAAGGCCGTGTCCGGCAATTTGCGAAAGGCCGGAGGAGAACAGACGGGAAGGAAAACGAATGTCGGAAGAGAAACATATCAACCTCAAAAGGGTGCTGCACGATTCAGGTCCGTCACATTTCCTGGGGAAAGGCACCACCAGTTTACGCAAATCCTTCGGATTTGTCTGGAAGAACAAGTACGCCGTCTTCCTGTGCTTCCTCCTGATGTGTCTGCTGATGAACCTGTTTTTTTACATTCGCAGCCTGTCCACGGCCAGCACCATCGTGTCCCTGGATTATGAATCCGCCTCCAAGGGCCTGACCCCCAGCCAGACCCGGTTCAACATCTCCCAGGTCGTCAGCGCCGAGGTGCTGGAACGCCTCATCGATTACGCCGGTCTTGAGGGGGAGATCGGGGTGGAGGATCTTCGGAACTGCATCAGCGTCAAGGCGACGCATAACAGGAATATCAGCGGAAAAGTCAATTACATCAGCACCTCATACAACATCAATTTCACCAACGCGAACAAGATTCCGAAACGAAGTGCCGAGGCCATGCTCTCGCTCCTTTGCAAGGCCTACCGGGAATATTTCATTGAGCATTACGGATTCAACCATTCCATTCTGTCCTTTGACATTGACAGCCTGAAGTTCGGCAATGAATACCTGATGACCGTTGACCTGCTGAAGCTCAAGTGCAGCCAGCTGGAAAAGTACGTCCAGCTGCGCAAGCGGGAAAACAAAAACTACCAGGATTCGGAGACGGGGCTGACCTTCTCTGCGCTGGAACAGCGGGTCACGAATTTCAATGCGTACAGTCTGTCCCGGCTTCGCTCCTATGTCATTGAAAACGGCATTGCCAGCGAAAAGACGGACCTCATCTCCATGCTGGATTACAAAAACCGGATGGACCGCATCGCCTATGACAAGTTCATGGCCGCGTACGATGAGGACAACAAGGGCATCCAGATGTACGATTCCGCCATGAGCGCCATCGTGATGATCCCCACCGAGGACAAGACCTCCAAGTACTATATGTCCCGGACGAAGACGGGCATGGACAACATGGCCATCCATGCGGACGGACAGCTGGTGGGGGCCACGGAGAAGCAGGACAGCATCGAATACAACACCTATCTCATCGGCAAGATGCGCTCCGCCCATCCCCTGGAATCCCAGCGCAAAAAGGCGGATGAAATGATCCTGCAGATGCAGACCGCCCTTGAGTCCCTCGCCTCCGACATCCGGAAGATGGACAATTCCTACACCCAGTACAAGGCCCGCAACTACCTCAGTTTCCGAAGCCGGTATATCCACTTCATCGAGCGCATTGACATTTTCAGTTCGGTTCTGGGTGCCTTTGTGCTCATGGCCGGGCTCTTTACCCTGATGTTCCTGTGTGAATTTATCCGATCAGAGAAGAAAAGGTAGAAATGAAAAGGTTTAACATTTTTCGTTACCTCAAGCAGTTCAGCCTGCTGATTTTCCTGCTGGCCATCGTGGGTTCCGTGGCCATCTATCTCTACGGAAAATCCCAGCAGCGGTATATTGCCACCACCGTGATCCAGTATACCAACAAGGGCGCCAAGGACGGGTTCACGCCGGACGGGAGTCCTCTGGACGTGACGGAAATCTATTCCTCCACGGTCATCGACGCGGCCCTCAACGACCTGGGCTATACGGCGAACATCGACTCCATCCGCTCCAGCTGTTACGTGGAGGAGGTCATCCCGGAGGATCAGCAGAAACTCAACGAGGCCCTGATTGAAAAGGGCCAGGAGTCCACGTATATCCCCGACACCTATAAGGTGTTCTTTGTCGCGGACAGCGACAAGGACGAGGATTATGCCTGGAACATGCTGGATGCCATCATCAAGAACTACTGTGAATTCTATACGGAAAAGTACGTGGAGGAGCAGCTGCAGAGCAGTGACTCCCTGGCCATGCTGCACGGGGAGTACGACTTCATCGAAAGCGCCCAGATTCTTGAAAACGACGTCGCCCAGATGCTCAATTACCTGCTCACCCAGCGGACGAACTGGCCCAGTTTCCGCTCCATTGAAACCGGCTATACCTACAGCGACCTGTACGGTATCTACAACTATCTGTACAGCTATGACATTCCGAACCTGTACGCCATGATCCTGGGCAACGCCGAAACCAAGGACATCGATGTCCTCAAGGACCGGCTGACCAGGGAATCCGAGGATCTGCAGCTGGCCATCAGCCAGTGCCAGGAACAGGCCAATCACCTGAAGCTCCTGATCGATAACTACAGTAACCGCAACAAGGAAATGATGGATTACCATTACCACAATTCCAATACCCAGGACGGCGGTACGGAGTATATCCTGAAGGACGTGGAGTACGATAAGGAGAATAACGACAAGGAAACCACGTATGACGGCCTGATTCAGGAGTACGTCAACCTGAACATCGAGACCCGGCAGAAGCAGATCGAAAAGGCACACAATGAGTATCTGCTCTCCGTGTTCAACAATGCCCTGGAGACGGAGGACCGAAAGGTCCTCACCGCGGAGCAGCTCCAGGAGAAGATCGACCAGTGCAATGTGCTGATCCGCAAGTACGACAAGGACGTGGAGGAGACCGGACGGGAACTGAACCGGTTCCTCAGCGCGGACTACCTGACCATGGTCAGCAGTATCAACGTAAACGCCTCCGTCAACCTGAAACTGTACCTGGTCATTGCCGTCGTCCTGTTTACCGTGGTCGGCGGAATCGGCGCCGTCCTGCTGGGCCGCCTCATGGACTTCATCGACTACCTCCTGTATGTCGACAAGACGGTGGGTCTGCCCAACCGCGCCAAGTGCGACGAATACATCAAGGAGCATTCCTCGACCCTGGTGAAGGAGCACTTCTCCTGCCTGGTGATGCGGATGGTCTCCCTGAACGACCTGACCCGGAATTACGGCCGTGTCACCGGCGATGCCGTCCTCAGGGACTTCGGCATGATTCTCAAGAGCTTTGGCGACCTGTACGGGTTTGTCGGGTACAATGACGGCGGTATCTTCCTGTCCTTCTTCCCGGACTGCTCAGCCGGCAAGCTGGATGTCATGATTGAGGCCATTAACCGGCAGGTGACCGAATACAACAAGGTCAACGTAGGACGCGAAATCCGCTTCGTCTACGGCAAAGCCGTGTCGGATGTCGATTCCGTTTTTGAAATCAGAGACCTGCTGCGCCTTGCCATGCAGCGGATGAATACGGCCAAAGCCGGCTGACCCGCTCCCACAGATTGCCCCTCCTTCGGCGGGGCGATCTTTTTATCGGACCGGAGGCGGGATACAACAAGGAGAAAACATGACAGGCTATCAATCACTTGCCCACGGGCTAACCAGCAGCCTCAATTCGCAACGGACGCCGCGGTCAAAAAAAGGTCCTCCCATGATCGTCACCATTCTGGCCGTGGCCTGCACCTTTTTTGCCGGTCTGGGGGACTGGAAGGTCCTCAACGATACGCTCAAGGGCCTGCCCAAGGCGGTGGCCCTTGGCACCATCGCCTGCGCGTTTCTGTTCTTCCTGGTGGATGCCGATTTTGCAAATCTCAAAAAGGCCGCCAGCTATTTCCCCCTCTATATCATCCTCATCGCCGTCTATACCTTTATCAGCATGTACATCTGGGTTACGGATTTTTCCAACTCCTCCGTTATCAGTCGCGGCGGGCAGAAGATCTTTTTCCAGACGATTACCATCATCTACGCGGTCTGTATGTGCTATCTGTTTGAGACAGAGGCCGTCAATATTCTCTTCTTTACCATGTGCGCCGTGAATGCGGCCATCATGGTGCTGGAGATGCCCAAGTACGGCGTGGCAGAAAGCGTTCTCTCCGTGGTCACCTGCATCATCACCTTCGGCGAGGCGAAAGGCTTTGTGCGGGCCCTGGAGATCCATGACATTACGTTCCTGTTCGGTCAGTTCATGATCTATTACGTGATGTTCGCCCCCAGGGGGACGAAGCCGGAAAAGAGACTCCGAAGGGTATCCATCGCCCTGTGCCTCTTTTTCATGCTGGTCGGCCTGAAACGAAGCACACTGCCGGCCGTCGCCCTGATGTGCATCTATGTGAAAATCGTCCGCATGACGAAAGTGCAGAATACGCTCATCATGCTGACGGGCATCGGGCTGTTCCTGTTCCTCTACCTCTACCTGTACCTGACAAGGACCGGGTTCCTGGTCTCATTCCTTGAATCCCTGGGCGTTGACATGATGGGCCGGGATGTCCTGTGGAGCCTGCCAAACTCCTACTATGAACTGTCCCCTCTCTGGAAAGGCCTCGGCTTTGAAAAGGTGACGGAACTGGTCAACATGTGGTGCCGGCAGGGCCTGATCAACCGTCCGTATCCGCTGCACAATGACATCCTGCGGATCTTCATCGAACTGGGTGCCCTGGGCCTTACCCTCTGGGCCGGCATCCATTACATCTTCTATCCCTTTTTCTGGATGTCCCGTTACGATACGGAAACCAGCCTTCTGTATATGGCCATTCTCTCATACATGACCGTCACGTACCTGACGGACAATACCGCTTTCTACTTCTGGTGCTGCATCGGCCTTCGCATGATTCCCATGAGTTACAGTTACCGGATCTTCATTCAGGAGAGAAACCGGCGCTGGAAGCCCCTCTCCAGTGAGAACGCCGCCAATGAAATCTGGGAGATTGAGATGGAAAGGAGATCCAGACAGTGAAACGTGCGCTCAGCAAGGTGCCGGCCTATCTCGGGCATGTCCTTCTCCTGTTCCTTCTCTGGCCGGTGGCCGCCCTCTTAAGACGGATCAATCCCATGTACCGAAACCTCTGGCTGTTATCCGAGCGGGGTTTCGATGCCCGGGATAACGGATACGGATTTTTCCGGTATCTGCGGACGCAGCACCCGGAAATCAACACCTGCTTTGTTATCGGCCCGGACAGCCCCGACTACAAAAAGGTGGCCGCCCTGGGCCGGACAGTCCCCATGGCCTCCCTGCGTCATTACCTGATGTATCTGTGCGCGGACTACCTGATTGCCACCCACGTGCAGCCGGCCGCCCCGGATATCTGGAAATTCTACCATCTGCGGCAGATCGGCATCCGGCCCCGGGGCAAACAGGTCTTCCTGCAGCACGGGATCATCGGGAACAACATGCTCACCATGCACTATCCGAAACTGCAGGTGGATTTGTTTATCAGCGGCGGCAAGCCGGAGTATGACTATCTGACCTCGGCATACGAATTCCCCGAGGGAATTATCCGGTATACCGGGCTCTGCCGCTTTGACAATCTGCAGAAAAACAATGCCCCCTGCAGGGAAATTCTGGTGATGCCCACCTGGCGTGGATCTGATTACCCCTCCGGGGAGCATTTTACCGGGACCCCGTATTACCGGAATTTTCAGGCCCTCCTGAATTCCCCCCGGCTCCAGGGGTTGCTTGAAAAGCATGACCTGAAACTCATTTTCTACCCTCATATCGAGCTGCAGAAGGAACTGGGACGCTTTACCTCCCCCTCCGACCGCATTGTCCTGGCCGGCTGGGAACACTATGATGTCCAGACCCTCCTGATGCGGTGCAACCTGCTGATCACCGATTACTCCAGCGTCTTTTTCGATGTCGGTTATATGGAAAAGCCGGTGATCTATTTCCAGTTTGACCTGGAGGATTTCCGGAAATATCACTATCAGGAAGGGTATTTCTCCTATGAAAATCACGGTTTCGGCCCCGTGGTCAAAACCGTGGAAGAGGTCCTTTATGCCCTTGAGGAATCCATTGACCGCGGTTTCCGGATAGAGCCCCTGTATCAGGAACGGCTGGATGCTTTCTTCCCGATGCGGGATGAGAAGAACTGCGAGCGGACATTTGAGATCGTCTCCAGCCTGAGAGAGAATAAACAGGCAGGCCGGATTTGAACAACTGATAAGCTGCGTTGCCGAAAGACCAGACTTCGATTCTTCAACAATCTGGCCGGATGCGAAGCATCCGTACACCAGACTTGTACAACTGATAAGCTGCGTTGCCGAAAGACCAGACTTCGATTCTTCAACAAGCTGGCCGGATGCGAAGCATCCGTACACCAGACTTGTACAACTGATAAGTCGCGTTGCCGAAAGACCAGACTTCGATTCTTCAACAATCTGGCCGGATGCGAAGCATCCGTACACCGGGTTTGGACAACTCACAGGCATCAATACCGAAAGACCCCATCATAAGCGTATGGAAACAGAACCCCAGGGAGTAAAAGAGATGATCCGAGTACTGCATTCCGTCAGCAACATGGCCCGGGCCGGAATTGAAACCATGCTGATGAACTATTACAGAAAACTGGATCTGACACAGATCCAGTTTGATTTTCTGGCCAACAAACCCGTGCCCGGGGAATACGATGAGGAGATCCGACAGATGGGAGGACGGGTATTTGTCAGCCCCGGGCTGAATCCCCTGCACTTTCCCCGGTATGAGCGGTTCATGCATGACCTGATTGCCGGGAACCCGGAAATCCGGATTGTCCACGCACATAACGAGGCCATGGGGTATTATGCCCTCAAAAGCGCCAAAGACGCGGGTATCCGGGTTCGCATTGCTCATGCGCACAACACACAGATCATCCGGGATTACAAGTATCCCCTGAAAATGGTCTGCAAGGCGCTGCTCCCCGGTGTGGCCACGGACTGCTGGGGCTGCGGACGGGATGCGGGCATCTACTACTTCGGTGAAAAGAGATGGCTTGAGTCGGGTGTCACCCTGCACAACGCCATCGACATCGACCGATTCCGCTACCAGGCGGACCGGCGGGCGCAGCTCCGCCGGCAGGCCGGTCTGGATGGATGCTTTGTCATCGGCCACGTGGGCCGGTTCAATGTGCAGAAAAACCATGACCGTCTGCTGGATATCTTTGCCTGCCTGCTGCAGGCGGAAAAGGATGCCCGGCTGGTTCTCATCGGCGTGGGGGAACTGGAGGAGGCGGTCCGGAAAAAGGCGGCAGACCTGGGAATTCAGGAAAAGGTCCTGTTTCTGGGCCAGCTGCCCAATGTGAACGAATGGCTTCAGGCACTGGACTGCTTTGTCCTCCCATCCCTCTTTGAAGGCCTTCCGGTGGTCGGCATAGAGGCGCAGGCCGCCGGACTGCCCTGCTTCTTCTCCGACAGGGTCACGGATGAGGTCCTGCTGCTCCCCCAGTCCTGCCGCATATCTCTGCAGGACAGTGACGAACAGTGGGCCCGCCGGATTCTGGAGGGAAGAAAGGGTCCGCCGGACCGCCTGCAGGGAGCGGACATCGTCCGGCAGGCGGGATATGACATTGACACGGAGGCAGCGAAACTGCAGGCACGGTATCTGGAAATGGCCGCACATCCCTGAATAAATTCATCGTTTCTGGGGGAAATGAACATGCCAAAAACAAATGGAAAACGCATCGCCATGATCGGCCACAAGCTGATTCCCTCGAGAATCGGCGGCGTAGAGGTTGTGGTCACCCACCTGGCTCCGAAACTGGTGGAGCTGGGGTATACCGTGACCTGTTATAACCGGACAAATCCGAAGTGCAAAAAAGCCAAAAAGGCGGGGACTCTTGAAAACACCTACCGGGGCGTCCGCCTGATCTGGACCCCCACTGTCAACCGGCGCGGCCTGGCCGCAGCCTCCACCTCCATTCTCGCCTCCATCATGGCGGCCTTCGGTCCGTATGATCTGGTGCACTACCATACGGAGGGCCCCTGTGTCCTCTGCTGGCTGCCCCGGCTCATGGGGAAAAAGGTGGTGGTGACCGTTCACGGACTGGACCATCAGCGGAAGAAATGGGGAAAACTGGCCTCCGGGTATATCCTGCAGGGGGAAAAGGCTGCTGTTCGCCATGCCCACCGGATCATCGTGCTGGCGCGAAGCGCTCAAACCTATTTTCTTGAACGATACGGGCGGCAAACCGACCTGATTCCCAACGGAATCGATCCCGCAGAGCCGAGGGAGGCCTGCGAGATCACCAGACAGTTTGGGCTGCATTCCGGGGAATACATCCTGTTTCTGGGGCGGCTGGTGCCGGAAAAGGGCATTCATACGCTCATTGAGGCTTATGAGTCCCTCCGGACGGATAAAAAGCTGGTTATCACCGGCAACACCTCGGATACCGCCGCGTATGTGAAAGAACTGCTTGCCATGGCTAAAGACAACTCCTCCATCGTCTTTACGGGCTTTCAGGAGGGTGTGGTGGCCGACGAACTCTACAGTAATGCTTTCGTCTATGTCCTCCCCAGCACGCTGGAGGGGATGCCCCTGACGCTGCTTGAGGCCATGAATCTCGGCTGCTGCTGCGTAACCTCCGACATTGATGAATGTCTGGAAGTCACGGAGGGCAGCGGTCTGTCCTTCCCCAGGGGGAACGTGGAAGCGCTGCGGGATGTCCTGCAGGATCTGTGCGATCATCCTGAAAAGGCCGAGCCGTATCGACGCCGGGCCCGGGAGGTCATCTCGGAAAAGCATACCTGGTCGGAGATTACCGACAGAACCCATGCACTCTACTCAAGCCTCCTGTCGGATGACACGAAGGGATAAGGGCCGGGTGCTTCCCTGCTTATGAAAGGATCTGCCTATGTTTTCTGTGATTGTCCCGGTGTACAGGGTGGAGCCGTACATTCGACGCTGTGTCGACAGCATTCTGGCCCAGACGTACAGGGATTTTGAACTGCTCCTGGTGGATGACGGATCTCCGGACAACTGTCCGCAGATCTGCGATGAATATGCGCGTCAGGATTCCCGGGTAAAGGTAATCCACAAGCCCAATGGTGGCCTGATTTCAGCCCGGAATGCGGGAATCCGGGCGGCAAAAGGCGATTACATCTGCTATGTGGACGGGGATGACTGGGTAAAAGACAACATGCTGCAGTTCATCCATGACCGGCTGGTTGCCTCTCCTGTTCCCCTGGACATGGTGCTGTTTGCAGCAGACAATGTCTATGAGGACCATCTGGAGGAGACAATCAACGAAACCCCGGAGGGTTACTATGACAGGGCCCGTCTGGAGAAGGAGATCTTCCCCTATCTCCTGGTGGATACCCGTAACGGCATCCGCGGGGGAAGTGTCGTGCAGGCCCATACCTGGGACAAAGCCTGCCTGCGATCCCTGCAGGTCAGATACTACACCCGGGATGAACGCATTCGCGTATTCACGGATGTTCCCATGACATATGAATGTCTGGTCAACTGCAATCATGTGTATATCTGCAACGAACACCTGTACATGTACAACAAGATGAACGAGGGATCCATCCGGGCGGTCAGCAAGGAAAACCTCCTGACAAAGAGTTTTCACTACCTGACGGTGTATCTGCAGGAACATCTGCGCGGGGTCTGTCCGTCGCTGGACCGCCAGCTGAACACCTTCCCTGCCATGCTGATTTTCCGGACCTGCAAGTGGCACCTGGAACGGGATTTATCCATTCCAAAGGCCGCCAGACATCTGAAAGAGGGACTCAGGGAATCGGACATGCTGTCACTGGTTTTCCTCAAAGGCCTTCCGAAAAAGGCGAAACTCGTCATTGCCCTTCTGAAAATGCATCTTGTAACCGCCGCCGTGACGGTCTGCGCCGTCGGGTTCAACCTGAAAAAAACGCGTTCCTGATCATCTGCCGGGCAGTTTCCCGGGACGTTTCTGAGAGGAGTGTTGTATGAAGATAGAACGGACAAAAAATGCGGCCAGGAACATTGTGTTCGACGGGATGCTGAAGATGCTCAACATCCTCATTCCCTTTATCCTGCGTTCGGTCATGCTGAATACCCTCGGTGTCCAGTATCTGGGACTCAACGGCCTGTTCCGCTCGATTCTCTCCTTCCTGAATCTGGCCGAGCTGGGCGTGGGCAGTGCCATGGTCTTCAGCATGTACCGCCCCATTGCGGAGGATGACACCGAGACCATCTGTGCCCTGCTGAAACTCTACCGCACCTTTTACCGGTCAATCGGGCTGTTTATCGCCGTTGTCGGACTGGCGCTGACCCCGTTCCTGCGCAACCTGGTCAGCGGTGACATTCCTCCGGACATGAATCTGTATATCCTGTATTTCATGAACCTGGCAGGAACCGTCCTGACATACTGGCTGTTTGCGTACAAGCGTTCCCTGCTGGATGCACACCAGCGAACGGATGTCATCAGCAAGGTCAGTCTGGGCGTGCAGTTTCTGGAATACGCACTGGAACTCCCGGCCCTGATCTTTTTCCGGAACTACTATCTGTACCTCACCATCCGCCTGCTGGCTCAGGTGCTGATCAACGTGATCACCGCCGTCCGGGTCAGCCAGATGTATCCGAATTACACCCCCAGAGGATCCCTGCCCCGGGAAATGGTCATGGACATTGTCCGGCGCGTGCGGGACCTGTTCACCTCCAAATTTTCCAGCGTTGTCTTCAATTTTGCAGACACACTGGTGATCTCCGCCTTTATGGGCCTGACGGCCCTGGCCATCTATCAGAACTACTATTTTGTCATTACCGCCCTGCGAACCTTCATTGACGTCATCATTGCAGCCTGCATTGCCGGCGTGGGCAACAGCCTGGTAACTGAGAGTGAGGAAAAGAACTACCGGGACCTGTCCTGGATTACCATGCTTTTCGGATGGGTCATGGGTGTGGGGAGTACCATGCTGCTGTGCCTGTATCAGCCGTTCATGCAGCTCTGGATGGGCAGAGAAAACATGCTGGGCAATCAGTATGTGATCTGTTTTGTCATCTATTTTTACACCATGGGCATGAACAAGATCATCAACATGTTCAAGGACGCTGCGGGTATCTGGCACAGGGACCGTTTCCGCCCGCTGGTGGCCGCCCTTGTCAATCTGGGACTGAACCTGGCCACTGTCCGTTGGCTGGGACTGTACGGCGTGCTGCTCTCCTCCGTCATTTCCATTGTCTTTGTACAGATCCCCTGGCTGTTTCACAACCTGTTTCAGGAAGTCTTCCCGCACAGGTATCTGTGGGATTACACCCGATCCTTCTGCAGTCTGGCATTAATCGCGCTGGCTTCCTGCGGAATCTCCTGGTTTGCCTGCTCTCTGTTGCATGCAGGCCCGTTTCCATCACTGGTGTTCAATGCCCTCATCTCTTTTCTCGTTCCCAATGTTCTTTTCTTCACAATCTACAGGAAAAACCCCCTGTTTATCCAGAGCGTCGGACACCTCCGGCGGATTCTGCTCAGAAGCCGGGGATCCAGGCGATAAACAGCCCTGGCCCATCTGGCTGCACAACCAATCAGAGCTGCCGGCAAATTGTCAGCAGCTCTGATTTCGTGCAATTCTCCGACCTGCCTTTCCCACTCACGCCGCCTCTGTGTCCCATATGACTCATGGCGCTTCGAGGGGGGTAACCTTTTTGAAAAGTCTGTCCAAAAACGATTTGCCAAAATTCTAAGACTGTTTTTATCACTTTTTCCAGTCGTTTCTCCGCCTGAAATCGCGACAATACCTGTTGTTATCGCCTTTCAAACGCAAAGAGCCGATATTAGTGAGTGCTCACACTTATCGGCTCCATTGGGAGATTTTTATAAAAATTGCTCATAGAATCACTTCCTGTTTTGTGTTGAGGGGGGGAGACCATGACTGGAGATGATACCACTTCAGAGACTTTTTTACAGTCCCCTCTCAAGCCCCTGATGAATGTATGGAGATAGCCGTATATGAATGCGGAGATCCTCAGGACGAATCCTGAGAGGACAGGCGTGTGCATCTTCGGCATTAACGATGACTGGCAGCGCCTTGCGGACGATTCCCATATTCTTTACGAAGGCGGAGAGTACACTGAGAAGATCGACTGACCTGCCCGAATAATCCACCTGGAGATGTTCGTTTTGTCTCATATTATAGCTTTGAACAGAGGCCTTATCCCTCCACAGTTCCATACGCGTATTTATTCAGGCAGTCCCGAAATTTCTTTCCGGCACCTCTTCTGTCAGCGTATCTCGTCATTGCTGCTGTGTCGATAAGATACCGAGAAAATGCCATCGTAAAAACAGAAGAATATTCACTTTCGGATACAATTCGGGAGATCAGTTTATCTACAGTAATATCAATCAAAATTAAATATATTATTTACAGAAGTATAGATTTGAAGTACAATAGCTATACCCATTAAGGAGGCGATTGTAAGATTGGCACAGGTTAAGCACAGAGACCCAAAAACGGGAACAATATATGTATGATTCACCCTCCAGAAGTAAAAACTGCCTAATTTCAGGGGTTATGGGGTTGAATGTTCCACCATAAAAATCCAAAATCAGAAAGCGTTCCGAATTCAGTGAAATTCCGAACGCTTTTTATGTTTTGTAGAAAATC
>JAFUBF010000288.1 GCA_017460325.1 Clostridia bacterium
CGGCATACAGCTCCTGTTCTTTCTTGAAAACACAAATAACCCGCATACAAGAGCTGGAGTTAGAATACCAGTGTATCCCAGTTCTTGTATGCGGGATAAGAAGGGCATCCACCAATTTGCCCTGGCACGAGATTCCGGAAAGGATTTCGTAAAGCCTGGGGAGAAAGATTTAGGGTTTTTCATGCGAGTCCTAAAACATCAGAAAGAAGGGGCGGCAAAGATTCTATATGATCCAAAGTATGAGCAAGTGGAGCCAGAGTCTGCAAATGCAGCAAATGACATTGCAAAGCTTGGATTGAAGATTGTTGTAGAGAAAGGAGTAGCAAATATGTGCAGATCAATGAAAGAACATGACCAAGAAACACGAATTCTTGAACTTATCGATTATTTGAAGGACGAAGGAAAAACAAAAGAGGAAATAATCAATAAAATCCTGAAGAGATTTCCAGTAACAGCAGAATATGTCGAATCACTTATGGTGGCATAGAGGTACCTATTCCACTTGTTTTTCCCTCCAATCCCCTCCCACTTGTGGGCGTGGCGGTGCGGAGGGCTTTTCTCTCTTTGTATTACCTGTGAAGGAGCTGACATACCAAGACAGAACGTTTTCGATATGGATTTCAACAGAGTCTCTTGTGATCGTTGGAATATACCATTTCTTCTGCTGCATTTGAGTTTGCCTTATAAAAGCGCTTGCAGAGCTATGTTATTTCCTTCCAACAGGTCAATTGACCTGTATGATCTACCTTGTACGTTCATCAAAGCACGTCACCTGTCAATCGTGCGGTGCCGAAAGCCAAAGCACCGTTAAAGAAGTTGGCCCCAACAGCACCGGTTTGACAAATAATGTTCCCTGTTAGTCATACGGTGCCGAAAGCCAAATCAGTATAAAGGAGAGGAGTGGCTATGTAAAGCAGATCATAGCCACTCCTTCTCAGGTTTATATCGTTGTATCCGTGGATCAGTCATCCATCTCCGGCAAAATCTCGGATACGTCCTCAACCATGTCCGCAACCGCCTCTGCTGTCTCTTCTGCGCCTTCTTCCACTGCATCCATCACAGCATCCGCAGTCTCGTCGGCCAGTTCCGCTGCGCCCTCGACTGCATCCGACATTTCCTCTGCCGCATCACAGGCGTCCTGGGCAACCTGCGTTGCCACGTTCTCGACAACCTCTTCCACTGCAGCCGCCGCTGCTGCCCGTTCCTTCTCGATCTTCTTCGCCGACTCCTCAATGCTGTTGTCCACCAGGAACTTGGCAAGAGCTGCATCCTTTGCCGTCTCCTCTGCCTTCTTCTTCCCGCTTTCAAACACGCCGGCCAGCTTTTCCTTCACTTCTTCGGTGCTTGATTTGATCTGGTCGATTCCCTCTGAAGCTTTGCCCTTCAGATCCTTCGCCATCTGGTTGAGGTTTTCCTCCACCTTCTTCAGATCTTCCAGTGCCGCATCCGCATGACTGCGGGCCTGGCCCGCGCCCTCACGGATCTTCGCTTCGACATCCACGGACTTCAGGGACTCCACTTCCTCACGAAGCTTATCTGTCTGCTCTTTCAGCTTCTTCTTTTCCTCATCCGGATGGAGTACCTCATCCACCTTATCCATGACCGATTTCGTCCCGGTGGCGATCTTCTCGTTCAGTCCGCTTTTATCTATTGCGTCGGTGACTTTGTCTTTCACCGACTTGGCGCCGGCCACGATCTTCTCATCAATATCCGTCTGATCCAGCGCTTCGGTGACTTTATCCTTCACCGACCTGGCGCCGGCCACGATCTTCTCATCAATATCGGTCTTATCCAGGACCTCATTTACTTTGTCCTTTACCTTATCAAGCAGTCCCATTTTTGATCCATCCTTTCCGAGCCGTTCCGCAGCCGCGGAACTTTTTCTGAATTGAATCCCTTTCGTTACCAGGCAGGATCAGGCGTCCTTTTTCCAGAATCCATGCAGGTTGCAGTACGCATAGGCAGCCACCGGCTCATCGCCCTCTGTCAGGGCAAAGACGGCTTTCGGCTCATCGCCTGCCTTGAGCAGTTTCCTCTGCATCCCCTGACGGGTCTCAAGGGCAATCCACTCAATGAAATGTGCCTCAAGCATGGGATGCGCCACAGAGCCGACGGTCACCGTCACGGTCTGTCCCTCACAGGTGATCACCGGGACATGTTTCTCACTGGCCCCATCTGAGGTATTCGGGATCAGCTCCACCATTTCCTCGCCGCAGCAGCGCACATTGCACGCGGCTTTCTCAAGATACACAACCTTGTTCTTACAATGCTGGCATGCAAAGACTTTCATTTTGAGATCCTCCCTTTCATCGCACAAAATTGGTAAAAGTTATCTCTTCCTGCTCGGGCATTCCGTACTGCTCCCGGGCAAGAGCGATACCACGCATCAGGAACGTCATGTTTCGGGCCAGGATTCGCATATTCTGCAGTCCCTCTTCGTCCTCTTCCGCCTCACCGGGTTCGCGGCCGAAAACATTGTTCCAGTACCGTCCGGATGCAACCGGCATTCCGGAGATGGTAAAGTATTTGTTCAGTTCATCAAAGGTTGCGGTCGTCCCGGCACGCCTGGCAACTACCACGGCCGCCCCGACCTTCATTGCCTTTGAAAAACGCGTACTGAAAAACAGGCGGTCAAGGAACGCAATCAGCGTTGCATTGGCCGAGGCATAATAGACCGGGGATGCCACGACAAGTCCATCCGCCGCTTCCAGCTTCGGTGCCGCTTCATTCACCAGATCATTGTCAAACACACATTTTCCGGTCTTGGCGCAGGATCTGCATGCCACACATCCGCGAATCGGCTTATTCCCCACATGCAGGATTTCCGTCTCAATGCCTTCCTCCTGGAACGTGTTGACCAGTTCCTCCAGGGCGCGGGCGGTGTTTCCGCCTGACTTCGGAGAACCGTTGATCAGCAGAACTTTCATCGCTTTCCTCCATTCTTCGGACGCTCCGGTCCGGTCTGTCTGTGGACAGTATAATCCCAAACAGGACGAAACGCAAGCCCAACCCAAAAACTGTTCCCAGGCAGTCAGGGCAGTTTTTCCTTTTCCAGAGAAGAAAGACATGAAAGATTCATCCCGCCGTCACAGTTCTGCCACAATTGGGTGATATACTTCCTCTGTACATGATGGTATCGTTCTCACGAACCCCCGCCAAGGCGGTGGGATTCCGGAGCGTTTCTCATAATCCGGGTGCACCGGACAGAACGGCCTGTGCATCGCAGATCCCCGGCGACCCCGGACAGGGATCGCCCTCTACCCAGGAGGTTCCCCCATGAACATTCGAAAAACACTTTCGATTTTTCTTGTGCTGCTCATCCTTTTTGCATTTCCCCTCTCTTCGGTTGCAGAATCCGCCTCCTCCATGTTTACGCTGGACGATTTCAACGTTCCCACACTGGCGGATGCGATTCCCATCCCCCTTAACGGAGAGAATGTTCTCATTCAGGAAAGTGGCATCTATTCCCTTTCCGGCTCGATCGACGAGGGCTCCATTACCATTGACGCGGACAGGGACAGCGTCATCTGCCTGCTCCTGAACGGTCTCAGCATCACCAGCAGCTCCGGTCCTGCGCTCCTGTGCAACGCAGGCAAAGTCATCCTGACTCTGGCAGATGGAACCGTAAACACCTTTACACAGTTGGACAGTGAACCGGAGGACGCACACGCTGTCCTCTCCTCCGTCTGTGATCTCACCATCAACGGAACGGGAAAACTGGTCGTTAACGGAAATAGTGGCAGCGGCATTTCCTGCGCAGGAACGCTGCGCATCGTTTCCGGCGAACTGTCTGTCACCGCCCGGGAAAACGGCCTCATCGGCAGAGATGCCGTATGCATCGGTGGCGGGACCCTGGATGTCACCGCCATTCGGGGCGATGCGATTTCCTCAACCAATCGGGAAGATCCTGCTCTCGGTTATATCGCCGTATCCGGCGGTATTCTGTCTCTCCAAACCGGTGAGGTGTACGAAACCGCGACATCCCGGGAGGAAGGGACCGAAGCCGCCGCCTGGGCCACGAAGGCCGAGGGCGAGGCTCCTTCTCAGAAAGGCATGAAAGCGGAGGGCATGATCCTCTTTACCGCAGGCAGCCTGACGAGTGATACCGTCGGGGATGCCATTCATGCAAAGGGCCGTGTGGAAATTCGGGGCGGCGTCCTGGAACTTTCCACCGGCAGCGACGGGATTGAGGCAAATGACAGTCTCACCATCGTGAGCGGAACGGTTCATATCAACCACTCTTTTGATGGTCTGGAATCCCCGGATATCCACCTGGACGGCGGCGAAATCCGCATCAGTACACAGAATGATGGAATTAAAGCGGCAGGCGTTGCACCCAGGGCTATTCCGGATCCGGTAGGCCCGGAAACCGCCGAAGGTGCTTCCCCTGTTTCCCCGGATGACAATCCCCTGCAGGAAACGGCCGTGTCCGGCACACCCGATAAAGGCGACGGGACACTGACCCTGTCCGGCGGCACCGTGACTATCCTCTCTGAGGGAGATGGCATTGATGTGAGCAGCAACTTTATCATGCACAACGGAACCCTCTACGTCCGCGGTTCGCAGGATTCCAAAAATGGCGCCCTCAACTACGGCGGAACCTTTACCCTTACCGGCGGCACCCTCATCGCCCTGGGGTTCTCCGAAAAGGCCATGGGCCCCACCGTCGCCACCATTCCCGGATGCACCCTTTCCGTTACCCCGGGAAGTGTCACGGTGGCCGGAACAGATGGGACTTCCCTGTTCAGCTTTGCCCCCGAGGGAATCTTTGAACACGCCGTGATCTACAGTGATCTCTTTACCGACGGGGAAACCTGCCAGGTCATCTCCGGGGACACCGTGCAAAGTGTCATCATGTCCTGTGAGATTTCCGGATCTGGCCCTGATTTGAGAGGCAATTTGCCTGCGCCCGCTCCAACCCCCTCAACGGGGATCCCGGAGAGCATTGCCCCGGCGGAGAATGACCCCTGATCAATCGACCTGTGATAAATCAGCGCAGCTCAGGCTGCGCTGATTTATCACAGGTCGATTCGCTCGTACAGGAAGAAATCCTTCCGCGGATGATTGTACTGATCCGGGCCATTGGCATAGGCAATCTGGCGGTAAAGGGTAAACCGCTCCGGCAGCGGGCGCCAGGTGACCAGCACGTATTCCGGCAGGCCCTCCTCAAGATACCGGTCCAGCTCCTCATGCATTTCGGGATAGTCCACATTCAGATTACAGAAGAACTTTCCCTGGGGCAGCTGATCCGTCAGCAGATACAGACCATCGTCCAGGTGACTGTACTGCAGGAAGCTGGCCCCCGGCCGGATGTAACGGACCAGTTGACCCTGTGGGGTATCCTCAAGCCGCTTATGGCGCATCCCGGCATTGGGGGTGATCAGGAAGGCACCCAGCACAGTGGCAAGTACCAGGACACCTGCCAGGGCATGACGTGGCGCATTGTTCGCGCCAAGGCGTGCCAGCCTGTGTTCAAGGGCCTCCGTCCCTGCCTGAATCGAGAACAGCATAAAGGGCATCAGGACAAGGATGGTGTACTGCCACATCCGCCCGCCCAGGATCAGGACCAGACCCTGCACCAGGAGCGGGACCAGCAGAAACCGCGTCCTCTGCCGGGCCAGGCGGACCATGCTCAGCAAAAGGAGCACCAGTGCGATGAAGTTCCGGCGCAGCATATAGACCAGTTCGGAGGTCTGGGGCCGCTCGCCGGCGTAAAGGAAGATGTTGTTATGGATATAGGCGGTGTAGAAGTCACCCAGTGCCCCATGGGCGGCAAAATACAGCACCCAGGCCAGAATCGGAATCAGCATGCCGGCGAGAAAGGCGGCCGCTTTCCGCAGGATTCGGGCCGGCTGCTGAAAGCCGGTCAGGAAGGGAACACAGAGACAGATGCCCAGTGGGATTCCGAGGATGGTGAACTTGATGGTCCCGATGATGCCGGAGAGAAATCCCAGTTTTCCCATGTCGGTCTCGGTAAACTGTCCCCGGGTCCGGAGACAGATGGCCAGCATGGCCATGATGCAGGGCAGGCAGAATTCCTCTGCGCTGTCCCCCCGGCAAAAGGCCCCGGAGGAAACCGTAACAGATGCCAGCAAAAGTACCGTCAGAATTCGCCTGGTCACGGTTCCTGACGTACACCGGTAGGCGCTCAGGAGCATCAGAAAACAGGACAGCCCCTCCAGGACAAAGACCCCCAGGAAACGACCGCCGGGCGCAACAAAAGCCGCCAGAGCGTGCAATGCATACAGGGTGGGGCCCTTCTGTTCATAGATATCTCTGTACAGAATGGCGCCCTCCCGCATTGCCCGCCCGACGGTCAACAGGCAGTTGGCATCCTCCCAGGTGTTAATCGGAAAGAAAGGGCTGCTCTGGCTGCATCCGCAGAGAAGCGCGAAAGCCAGCAGGAAAAGCATTCCCGCCACCAAGAGATTTTTCCCTGTCATCCCAGTCCCCCTGCAAACGCTCACTTTTTCTTCTGTTTATTGTCAGCCTTCCCGCACATTTCCATTCGTTTGAGATAGAAGGAAATCGTCGTAAGGAATGTATCGCCATACCGGCGCATCTTGTTTTCGCCCACCCCGTTCACCTTCAGCATTTCACTGCGGTTCCGCGGTTTGCGCTTTGCCATGTCCTTGAGTGTTGCGTTTGAAAAAATAACGAAAGGCGGTACCCGCTGCTCCCGGGCAATTGCAAGGCGAAGCTTCGAAAGAATCCGGAACAGCGCCTCGCTCTCCTCTTCCCGATGCTTGGGAATCGGTACCTGACGCCCGCCGCGGTCCAGCGGAATCCGTACCGGCCAGTCACCGCTCAGAACGTCCTTGGCATAGTGTCCCGCCACCAGACAGGGATCCTCTCCCTCCGTCTGTGAGAGCACTTCACTGGCCAGAAGTTCATCGATAATGGCATAGATGTTCCCCTCACCCAGGGAAGCCAGCGCACCGAACGCGCTGTACTGATTCAGGCCCGCGGAAACGATCCGGTCGTTCTGCTTCCCGGACAGGACCCCGGCAATCATGGTCCGTCCGTATTTGCCGTTAAGGGCCATGACAAGGGAAACGATCTGTCCCGCCTCCCGGGTCACATCCTGCTCGCCCTTCTTGGAAAGGCACGCCGAGCAGTTCCCGCAGTACGTCTGGGTCGTGGCCTCGCCGAAATAGGACAGGATCCGGTTGCGAAGGCAACCGCGCCCGGTACAGTAATACACGATCTGGCGAAGGCGCTCCTCCGCCTGCGCCCGAACATTTCGGGCCGTGGCGATATCCAGGGTGGCATTATCCAGCGAATGCTCAATCAGGTAATTGGCCAGGGGAATGTCCTGGGCCATATAGAGGAGGCAGCAGTCTGCCGGCTCACCGTCACGCCCGGCGCGTCCGGCTTCCTGATAGTAACTCTCCAGATCCTTTGGCATCTGGTAGTGAACGACAAACGACACATTCGATTTGTCAATGCCCATGCCGAAAGCGTTTGTCGCCACAATCACCGGTATGCGGTCCTCAATGAAGTCCTCCTGCGCCTGCGTCCGTTCATCATCCGAAAGGCCTGCATGATACCGGGCACATTCAATTCCGTTGGATTTGAGCATCTCCGAGGTTTCCTCAACCGCCCGCCGGGTGACGCAGTAGACGATGCCGCTCTGTCCGGCATGCTTCTGCACAAACTCCAGCAGCGCCGAATCCCGGTTCGAGGGCCTCAGGACCTCAAAGAACAGGTTCGGCCGGTCAAAGCCCGTCAGAATCTTCACCGGCTCATGCAGTTCAAGAAGCCGGGTAATATCCTTCTGAACCGCCAGCGTGGCCGTTGCCGTAAAGGCACCCACCACCGGCCGCTTTTTCAGCTTTGCAATGAACGGGGCAATGTTGAGATAAGCAGGCCTGAAGTCCTGTCCCCACTGAGAAACGCAGTGCGCCTCATCGACGATGACATTGGAGATTTCGGCATTCTGCGCAAAGGACAGAAATCCTTCTGTATTGAGTCGCTCCGGGGCAATGTAAATAATCTTATAGGCACCGTTTCTGGCATTTTCCAGCGCTAATAACTGCTGCTTGTTTGTCAGGGTACTGTTGATATACGCGGCTTTCACATCGAGCTGGAGCAGTGCATTTACCTGATCCTTCATCAGTGATATAAGAGGTGAAATAACAAGTGTAATCCCACTTGAAATAATAGCCGGTATCTGATAGCACAGCGATTTCCCCGCGCCGGTTGGCATGATGGCAAGAACGTCTTTTCCCTCTACCAGTGCCTGAACGGATTCCCGCTGGCCCTGTCGGAACTGTTCATACCCATATACCGATTTCAGCGTAGCTTCTGCTTGCGCCATAGTTGGCATAAATTACTTCTTCCTTCCCTTGTCGATTTCCTGCGAAATTGTATTATATCTTTCTTTCTTTGGAAAATCAACGTTGCAAACTACAAAAAGATCGTACAATCATTGTAGAATCTACAATATTAGGTGAAAGCATACAATTTATATCGCTGAAATCTGGTTTCAAATGATACTCCGTGTAAATACAGCCACGATTTTTATGTATCTTAATCAAACATATCTGAACATTTGCTTCGGTCACCTGATATTCTGCGCATAAAATGAGCCCTGTTTTGTAAAATGAACAAAAACCGAACGTTCCCTTCGCTTCCATTGTTCATTTTACAAACCGGGCCGTTACGGAACTGATTTGTCCATGACCAGACGCCTCAGTTCATCCGTGTTCTGTTTTCCCTGCTCTGCGGAGGTGATGCGCATTCGGTTCTCCCGGATGGCAAAGGCGATGGCATCATTAATTTCCGAGGTATAATGCCGGTAATCATAATAGTGGGAATAATCGGTGATCCACTCCCGGAGGAGCGCAAAATCATACAGATGCACGTTGGCATAACCCGTTACAGCTTCAATAATCCGGTTCCGGCACTCCATATCCGCCTCAAACTGTCCCCTGTTCATCTGATCCCGCCAGTAACTGAGGGAATAGGGCGGGAAAAACAGGTCAAATTCCGTATCCGGGTGAGCCTCAAAGAACGGAATCAGATTGTGCTCAATGTTCATCTCAATGAGTTCCATCCGGGAGGGTTCCTGTCCGGGAACCGGGTCTTTTACCGTTACCTGCAGGGATTCCGGTGTGGGCCGTTCCGGCGGATTCCAGACGTACATCCAGTCCCGTATGCCCTGCTCATTCATCTTTCCCAGATGGGTCAGGGCATACGGGATTTCCTTGAAAATGACGTCCTCATTGAACCAGTACTGCACATCATTCAGAAGGGAGGCATCATACAGGTAGTTGGGCGTTTCCATCTTCTGGTTGGTCCAGTACACGGGATAGGCAAACACATCCACTCCGTACACCACCCGCCGGACCCTGTGGGTCCTGAAGGCCATTTCCAGCATCCGCGCATGATCCATAGCCGTTCCGGCGTTCATGCACAGCTTGACAAACCGTCCGCCCAGGGCTTCCTCATACACACTGGGGATACAGTTTTCCGTCACGGACGAGCCCACAATGACGCTGTCATAGTCAAAGGATTTGGCCACCCCGGCATTGCTGTAACTCTGAATTTCACTTCGGAAGGAGGGGATATAGAAAAGCGCCCGGTGATAGATTTCAAAGGGATCGATCACCGCGACCGTGGCGATGATCAGCAGAAGGCAGAGAAAAATGCCGCCCAGCGTCAGCCGGCAGAAACGCTTTGCTGTCATTTTTCCTCCTTCCGGGCCCCCGACATCCGGGGAACGCCTGATTGCAGATTGTATTTCGGGGCTTGTTGTGGTAAGATAGGCCGGTCAAAAGATCGCCCGGAGGTGAAATTCAAATGGCTGAAACGCCCCAGTTTGTCACAAAAGACATGATCATGGGGGACATCATCCGCAAATACCCCTCTTCCATGTACGCCCTGATGGCCTGCGGCCTCGGATGCGTCGGCTGTCCCTCAGCCCAGGGGGAAACCCTTGAGCAGGCGGCCATGGTCCACGGACTCAACCTGGATGATGTTCTTATCAATGTCAATCAGTGGATTCTTGAAAAAGAAGATCTCAAAGCCTGATCGCAGACCGGTGCAAATGCACCGGTCTTTTTATGCCTCCGTCAGCAGCTCATCCAGGGTCTCCCCGTAGGACGGGAGGAACGTTTCCATAAAAACCGACACCTCCGGCAGTTCGCGGCAGATCTCGTCGAGGGACTCCCGGGTGGTGCCGGCTGCCGTCCGGAACTCCGTGTTGCCTGCCCGGTCCTCCTCAATACACTTGATGAGGGCCGACAGCTTATCCGCCGCCTTCACATATCTGCGAAGTACCCGGTCCTCGTCCGAATCCTGTCCTTTCAGGATTTCGGCATAGGCCGCCCGCAGATCCTCCGGCAGGCCGGACAGGAGCCGGTCCACCGCCAGGGCCTCTACGTCCCCGTACGCGGTTCGGATCTCGTTGCTGAAATACTTGACCGGTGTGGGCAGATCCCCTGTGATAATCTCACTGGCATCGTGGTAGATGCTGATCAGGGCGGCCCGTTCGGCATTCAGGTGTTTCCCGAAACGCACGTTACCAATCAGACAAAGGGCATGGGCAATCATGGCCACCTCAAGGGAATGTTCGCTCAGATCCTCCAGCCTGGAATTGCGCATCAGGGCCCACCGGTGGATGTATTTCATCCTTGATACAGTGGCAAAAAAAGGATAGTTCTTCATCTTTAACAGACCTCAGTCCGGGGCCAAATGGCTGTCCCGGTTCAAATTTTCGCGCCTGACGCGCTGCGTCAGGTCAATGCTGTCCGTGTGAGCAGACAAGGGAAAAGAGCGCATTAAGCGCTCTTATTGTCTTTCCAGGGATGGTACGTGGGCACAACAGAGGCAATGACCTCAACGGTTCCCTCATCGTTTTCATCGCTGACGGCCCGGAGCTCCTCCAGCATCTTCTGCAGCTGTTCCTCATCCACCGGGTCCACATGCGCCACGAAGATCTTCCGGTGTCCCGTCTTGGTCATGCGACTGCGCTCGGAATCCATGAGCAGCTCTTCCGCCAGTTTCTCCCCCGGACGCAGGCCGATGATCTTAATGGGAATGTCCTCATTGGGCTCATACCCGTATGCCCGGATCAGCTTCTCCGCCAGGTCCATGATACGAACCGGATCACCCATATCCAGCACCAGAATAGCCCCAGACTCCGCAAAGGCGCCGGCCTGAATGACCAGCTGCGCGGCCTCCGGAATGGTCATGAAATACCGGGTGACATCCGGGTGCGTCACCGTGACCGGGCCACCGGAGCGGATCTGGCGCTCCATCAGGGGGATGACGCTGCCATGGCTGCCCAGCACATTTCCGAAACGGACCGCCATGCACTTCATTTGGGTTTTCGCCCCATAGGACTGGATCAGCATTTCCGTAATCCGCTTGGTCGCCCCCATGACGTTGGCCGGGTTCACGGCCTTATCCGTCGAGAGCTGCACCAGGCGCTCCACACCGTGGGTGCTGGCCGATTCCAGCAGATTGAGCGTACCGAACACATTGTTCTTGATGGCCTCAGCCGGGCTCCGCTCCATCAGCGGGACGTGCTTGTGGGCCGCCGCATGGAAGACCACGTCCGGATGATACTCCTCCATGACCTCATCCAGCCGTTTCCGGTCCCGGATGGAGCCGATCAGCACCAGCACCGGACACTGCTCGCCAAACCGCTGATGCAGTTCATATTCGAGCTCATAGGCACAGTTTTCGTAAATTTCAAAGATAATGAGCAGCCGCGGATTGAACCGCAGAATCTGCCGGCACAGTTCCGACCCGATGGATCCCCCGCCGCCGGTGACCATGACACATTTGTGGTTGAGATAACCGGAAATGTTCCGGGTATCCAGTTCAATTTCATCCCGGGACAGAAAGTCCGAGATGTTCAGCTCACGGATCTGCGGTGCAATTTCCCCGTTGGGCCCCAGGTCCGTCGGGCCGGAAAACATCCGGGTATGACAGTGCGCCTGATTGCACAGTTCCAGAATCCGCTGCATCCGCTTGGTGGCATTCAATGAGGGAATAGCCACAATAATCTCCCGTATCCCGAAGCGCGTCACCAGGTCCGGGATATCCTCCGTCTTCCCCATGACCGGCGTATTCTGAATGCGCAGTCCCTGCTTGGTGGGATCATCATCCACCAGGAGGATTGGTTTCCCCATCCGTCCCGGATTCTTGTTGCAGATGTTCACCGCATAGGCGCCGGACTCCCCCGCGCCCACAATCATCACCGGCATGGCATTGCTGCCGAAGGAGGAAATCCGATCTTTGGAAAAGATCCGCCAGAGGAGACGAATGCCGCCGACAAACAGCATGGAAAACAGACCCGTCAGAATCAGCACACTGCGGAACAGATCCAGGTTGAAAAAGCGGTTGCAGGCAAGAGAAATGAGGCAGGCAATGGTCGACACCAGGAAAAGACGCATCAGGTCCCGGACGCCGGCAAAGCGCCACATGATCTTGTAGACACCGCCGAAATAGAAGGCCAGCATATAGCCCGCCACAAGAAGCGGAAGGAATCGCATCATGGTGACCAGGTGGCGCTGCGGGATGTACATCTCAAAGCGCAGCTCCATGCTCACGTAAACGGCCAGGATCACCAGGACAATATCCAGAATGGCCAGTGCACCATGCCGAAGCCGGGGGTTCTCCTTCAAATCCTTATTGATTTTTATCATCATGAGATCAGACCGGCATCATGACAGCACCCTCAGGACGAATCATCAGGGAGATGCAGCTGCCCTTTCCAAATACTTTTTCCATACAGGACCTGTATGTCTCGAGGCTCTCAAGCGGCACATAGGCCTGAATGGTTCCGGCAAAGCCGCCGCCGTGAACGCGGCAGGTTCCCTTCTCTCTCAGCAGACGCCTGGAAATGGCAATGCCCAGCGCCATCTGTTCCTCGGTCGGCCTGGCATAGACATTCTGCAGCCGCTCCCAGCTGCTGTCCCCGGACCTTGTCACAATCTCAAGGAACCGGCAAAGGTCATCCCCGGAAAGCGCCTCCACCATCTCAGCCACGTTTTCATTCTCATCGTAGTAATGCATGGCTCTCAGAAGGGCCCGGTCCCCAACAGATGCCCGGATCTCCGGCAGCTTTTCCTCAAACACTTCCCTGGGAATATCCCGCAGCACATGCCCGCCAAGGGCCTTTGCCACGGCTTCCATTTCGGTGCGGATGGCCGCATAGTCATCCGTCAGGTCCCCGTGATCGCCGCCGGTATTGACCACGCAGAGAGCAAATCCCTTTGCGGCAAAGTCATACTTAAGTGCCGTCACACTGGCCCGGGGCTTTTCAAAGTCAATGGCCACCAGGCCGCCCACAGAGGAGGCCATCTGGTCCATCAGGCCGCAGGGCTTGCCAAACCAGCGGTTCTCCACTTCCTGCGCGATTTCCGCCCGGGTCTGGGAATCAATGACAAACCCGTTGTACAGTCCGTCGAGAATGGCCGCAATCAGGACCTCAAAGGCGGCCGAGGAGGAAAGGCCGGACCCGCGGGCCACTGAAGAGGTAATGGTGGCATTGAATCCGCCCACCTTCATTCCCCTCTCTTTGAGGGCACCGGCCGTGCCGCGAATGAGCGCCGTCGTCGTGCCGAATTCTGCCTCATTCACTGCAAGATTCTTCGTGTCGATTTCCATGGGAGGAAATCCTTCGCTGTCCACCACAATGATTCCGTCGTCCCGCGGGCAGACCACCGCAACCGTATCCAGGTTCACCGCCGCCGCCAGAACGCAGCCGTTATTGTGATCCGTATGGTTTCCGCCGATTTCCGTGCGGCCGGGCGCCGAGAAAACACAGACGGGTCCCGTAAAGGCCCCGAACCGTTTCACATAGCGCTCCGCCAGTGCTTCATATCTGTTTTTCTGATTCTCGAAGTCCGCCGCACCATACAGAGCGGCCATCCGTTTCTCTGTCTCCGGTTTCTGCCAGAGTGATTTCAATAACTCGGCCATATTTCTTCCTCCCGGGACTGTTCGTCCCCTGTTTTCGTGACCGCCATGCAGCGGTCTGTTATCGTTTTTCGTGTCCAGTACACGCAGGTGCTTCATCACCATCCGGGCAATCACACCGGTCAGCACACCGGTGACAACGCCGGAGACCATCAGAATCGGCAGATAGGTAAACAGCAGCCCCGGTGTATTGAGCATCAGCACGGCCATCAGGATCTGCCCGATATTGAAAAAAACAGCTCCCACCGCGCTGACGCCAATCGCGCTGATTCCCTTCACCCTGTACAAAAGCAGCATGGAAAGAACCGAGAGTACGCCGCCGGCAAGGGAATACAGCATGGCATTCAGGTTCGAATAGATTACCCAGCTCATCAGCGCCTTCAGCAGCATCAGGATGAGCGTCTCCCTGATCCCCAGCATGTAAATCGCATACAGAAGGACTGAATTGGCAAGACCCAGTTTGATGCCCGGTATCGCCGCGGTCAGGGGAAACTGGCGCTCCACCAGTCCCAGAACCAGCATGAGACTTGTCAGAAGGCCGCACAGGGCCACCCGTTTTGCCGCACTGTTTCTCATCTGGCCGCCTCCGAATCCTCTGCCGGAATCATCTGCACCGATACACCGTTGGGCAGGCAGATGATGTACTCTCCCAGAATCCTGGTACGGTAATTGTCAAAGGTCACCGTGCCCTCTCCGACACAGTCCTGGTTCTCACAGGTTGAGGATTCCATATAGACGCTCTCCCGCGTGATATGAACCCGGTTGATCGTATGTTCATCCTGACGGATGGTGATGATCTTGTCCCGATCCATGGGAATCGGATCGCCATACTGCCGTCCGCTGACCATAATCACCACGTATCCCTTTACCGGTTCCGCGGGCAGTTCCGGCATGGGGCCGATCATCGGTCCCATCACTGTCGCTTTTTCCTTCTCCGGGGCCGGCATCATCTCAGGTGCCGCAGTCGCAGCGGTGGCAGTTTCCTCACCTGCCGGTGCCACCGTCAGCTCAGAAGCCTGCATTTCGTCAGGCGCAGGTGTTTCCAACACCTCGGGTGTCTCAACAGCTACAGGTTCCACGGTTGCCGGAACTTCCGTCACCTCAGGCTTCTCAGGAGTCTCGGGTTTCACGGTTTCCGGCACAACTGTCATATCGGACGCCTGCGCTTCAGCAGGCACCGCCGTTTCAGAAGTCGGCGATTCCGTCACTTCAGGTGTCTGCGGCGCAGCAGATACAGGTTTCTCCGTTGCCGGTACCACCGTCGCCTCAGGTGCCTGCGTCGCAGCAGGAGCCGCTGTAACAGGTTTTTCTGTGGGCTCAAGATATTCAACAGCATCCGGAGCCATGGTTACATCCGCTGTTCGTCCCTTGACCGTTGCCCTGGGCATCCACTTTGACAGCAGAAATACAATCAGCGCGGCAATCAGGGCCGCCAGAATCAGCCAGATGTCTTTCTTGCGGGGCATTCCTTATGCCTCCGTCCCTTCATCATATTCAACTTCAATTCGGTTGTTTTCACCGGACCAGAGTTGCTCAAGACGATAGTATTCCCGTTCCTTTTCGCCGAATATGTGCACCATCACATCGCCGTAATCCAGGACGATCCAGCGTCCCTCCGACACGCCTTCCTTACGTTTGGCAAATACGTCCTGCTTGGCCAGTTCCTCCTCCACGTTCTCCGCCAGTGCCTTGACCTGAATGGCGGAATGACCGGTGGCGATGACCATGTAATCGGTAATGACCGTCATCTCATCCACCCGGAGAACCACAATGTCCTTTCCCTTCTTGGCATCCAGCGCCTTTGCCGCCGTTACAGCAATGTCCTCAATCCTCATTCTTTTCCTCCCCTTCTTTGATTATTTTTTGTATCTGTTCTTTTGATTCGTATTCCTCAAGTGCCGAAAGCGTATCCGGGTGCAGATCCTTTCCCTGTTTTGACACATGCTCAAGTGACATGAGAAGCGCCTCATGCATTGCCTCATCCAGGTCGGTCAAGCACAGTTTCCTCAGCTTTTCAATCCCCGGAAAGGGTTTGCGGCTGGGCTCAATGATATCGGCCAGATAGATGATCTTTTCCAGCCGGGTCATCCCCGCATGACCGGTGGTATGCCACCGAATCGCCTCAAGCACATCCGGATCCGTCACGCCGTAGACGCTTTCCGCCAGGCAGCGACCGGCCGCCGAATGCAGCAGGGACTTGTTTTTGCTCATCAGCTCATCAATCGGGTAATCCCTGACCGCCTTGAGCATTTTATCCAGTGAAAGACATTTGGCACAGTCATGCAGAAGTCCGGCAAGAGCTGCCTTTTCCACGTCCTCGCCAAAGATCTCCGCCATTTTTCTGGCCGTTTTTTCCACACCTTTTGTGTGAATGTACCGTTCTTTATCCAGTGCTTTCTTCAGCTTATACTCCATTTTCTCGTATTTCACGAGACTCCTCCGTTCCATTTCGCCATCCGTGAACCTTCAGGGCACAGACAGTTTTTCCGTTGCAAGCCGCTTTCATCGGGCTGTTTCGCCGGAACAGATCCGGAATCCTGTCACTGCCGGCACCCCTGAAAAGGCATTATAACAGAACAGGCGGAACGGGAAAAGTGGCATCTCCGCCGAAAGCACGCGCGTTTTTTTGTTATTATTCCGGAAAGGGGCATCCCAGTACCCGTCTCCGGAGAGATTCACTCTGTTTCCCCGTAGATGCGGCGCATCTCCTCCGTATATGTTCCATCCTCCCTGTGGGTAAACAGGACAGGCAAAAGCTGCAGTCCCGGACGACTGCCCTTGATTCCCTCAATC
>JAFUBF010000289.1 GCA_017460325.1 Clostridia bacterium
ATAACAACAAGAGAGCTGCATATACGCGCGGTAAACGAAGCCGGATTTGCGTGTGCCGATGAGCTCCTGTATCCGGAGATGTATAAGTATCTCGATGACCTTCTCGGCTATGTCGCGATCGGAGCGAGAAGCGTGGAGGATCAGCAGCACAGACTGACCGTCAGCGGGTTTGACGTGGCCGCCGGAATGAAGAATCCTACCAGCGGCGACTTCGGGGTCATGCTGAATTCTGTTTACGCGGCCCAGCACCCCCATGATTTTGTCTACCGTGGGTATGAGGTGGAAACGGACGGGAATCCGCTGACACACTGCGTGCTCCGCGGAGCTGTCAACAAGCACGGCGTCAACAATCCCAATTATCACTTTGAGGATATCCGCCGGCTGATCGGCATGTATCAGGAACGGCAGCTGCTCAATCCGGCCTGCGTCATCGACACCAATCACAGCAATTCCAACAAGGAGTATTTCGAGCAGATCCGCATTGCCCGGGAGGTCCTGCACAACCGGCACACCAGTCGGGAGATCCACCGGTTCGTCAAGGGGCTCATGATTGAAAGCTACCTGGAGGAAGGATGCCAGCGGATCGGCGGGGGCATCTACGGAAAATCCATTACGGATCCGTGCCTCGGATGGTCTGATTCCGAACGCCTCCTGTATGATATTGCCGAACTGGTCTGACCCACCGCTTTCCGGCGGGAATCGTTTCCATAAAATACGGAAAACCGTGCTTTTCCCCTTTCACAGCCCGTGAAAAAGTGTTAAAATGGGCCGCGTGTTTGAAAAGCAAAACATGGAAAGGGTTTCACATGAATATTAAATTTCTGAACCGGAAAATAAAGCCCACAGATCCCTGCTGGTGCCAGAGCGGCCTTCCCTATAACGAATGCCACATGGCCATCGAAAAGCGCCTGCGCGATCTGGCACGGATCGGCGTGGAAACGCCCACCCGGGAGATGGTAAAGACCAGGGAACAGATCGAGGGCATTCGCAAAAGTGCGGAAATCAATATCGCGATTCTGGATTACGTGGCAAAGAATATTCGCGAGGGAATCTCCACCTGGGAGATTGACCGCTGGGTAAATGAAGTCACCAGAGACATGGGCGGCATTCCGGCTCCTCTCAATTATGAGGGATTCCCGAAGTCCGTGTGCACCTCCGTAAACGATCAGGTATGCCACGGCATCCCGGCCCGCAATGTCATCCTGAAGGCCGGCGACATCATCAATGTGGACTGCTCTACCATCCGGGATGGCTATTTTTCCGACTCCTCCAGAATGTTTGTCATCGGGGAAACCACGCCGGAAAAGCAACGTCTGGTTGATGTGGCCCGGGAATGCGTCTACAAGGGGCTTGAGCAGGTCAAACCGTGGAATTCCATCGGCGACATGGATCATGCCATCAAGACCCATGTCAGAGCCAACGGATTCTCCGTCGTCCGGGATATCGGCGGTCACGGCTGCGGTCTCGAGTTCCACGAAGACCCCTATGTCAGTTACATCCTTCGCAAGGGAACCGGCATGGTTTTCATCCCGGGAATGTGCTTCACCATCGAGCCGATGATCAACATGGGCACCTACCGCATTTACACGGACACCACCAACAACTGGACCGTTTACACCGATGACGGGAAGCCCAGCGCCCAGTGGGAAATTCAGGTTCTTGTCACCGCCACCGGCGCCGAAGTCATTACCTACTGAAGATTTCAGGGCATTCACACCAGGACCTTTGGCCCTGGTGTTTTTCTGTTTCTCCGGGGTTTTCGTGTTTTTTTGAAACTTCCTTGTTCCACCCCACCCTGTATGCTATAATCCCTTCGCAACTGTCCCTCTGACAACTGTACAGAACATCGCATTTCCCGCAGGAGGTTAAACATGGAAGAAGGCCGCTTTGTCCTCAAGTCCCCGTTTCAGCCCCAGGGTGACCAGCCCCAGGCCATAGAGGCACTGACCCGGGGGATCAATGAAGGAATGCCCTGCCAGGTGCTGCTGGGTGTCACCGGCTCCGGAAAGACCTACACCATGGCCTCCGTCATCGAGAAAGTCCAGCGCCCCACACTGGTCATTGCCCACAACAAGACGCTGGCTGCACAGCTGTGCGCCGAGTTTCGTGAATTCTTTCCGGACAGTGCCGTTGAATATTTTGTTTCCTATTATGATTACTACCAGCCGGAGGCCTATATTGCGGCATCCGACACCTATATTGAAAAAGACGCCTCCATTAATGATGAAATCGAGCGTCTCCGGCACAGTGCCACAGCCGCGCTTCGGGAGCGGCGCGATGTCATCGTAGTCGCCTCTGTCTCCTGCATTTATTCCATGGGCGACCCCTCCGAATACGAGGGCATGATGATTTCCCTGCGCCCCGGCATGACCCTTGAGCGGGATCAGCTGCTGCGCAATCTGATCGCCATTCAGTACGAGCGAAATGACGTGGATTTTGACCGCGGCACATTCCGCGTCCGGGGCGATGTAGTGGAAATCTTCCCCGCCGGCTATGACAAAAACGCTGTCCGCGTGGAATTCTTCGGTGATGAAATCGACCGGATTACCACCATTGAAGTCGTGACTGGCCATGTGCTCATGCAGCTTGAACACATCTCCATTTACCCGGCCACCCACTATGCCACGCCCCAGTCCTCCATTGATCAGGCCATCGGCCAGATTGAAGAGGACCTGGTTGCCCGGGCTTCCGAATTCCGTGCGAAAAATCAGCTGGTTGAGGCGCAGCGCATTACGCAGCGCACCGAGTATGACATTGAAATGCTCCGGGAACTCGGATACTGCACGGGTATCGAGAACTATTCCCGGTACTTTGACGGCCGCAAACCGGGCGATGCTCCCTATACGCTCCTTGACTATTTCCCGGAGGATTACCTCGTCTTTATTGATGAGAGTCACGTCACCCTCCCTCAGGTCCGGGCCATGTACAACGGCGATCGCGCCCGAAAGGAAGCCCTGGTCTCCTATGGATTCCGTCTGCCCAGTGCCTTTGACAACCGGCCGCTCCGCTTTGAGGAATTTGAAAGCCGCATCGGACAGATGGTCTGCGTTTCGGCTACCCCTGGTCCCTGGGAGAGTGAGCGGGCACGGCAGGTAGTGGAGCAGATCATACGGCCGACCGGCCTGCTGGATCCCAAAATCATCGTCCGGCCTGCCGAGGGGCAGGTGGACGATCTGTATACTGAAATTCTCGCCACGACCGCGGAGGGGTACCGCACCCTGGTGACCACCCTGACCAAGAAGATGGCGGAAAGCCTCACCACCTACCTGGCGGAGATGGACATCAAAGTCCGCTATCTGCACTCGGATGTTCAGACCATGGAACGTCAGGAAATCATCCGGGATCTCCGTCTGGGTGTCTTTGATGTTCTGGTGGGCATCAACCTGCTGAGGGAGGGTCTTGACCTGCCGGAAGTTGCCCTGGTGGCGATTCTGGACGCGGACAAGGAAGGCTTTCTGCGCAGCGAGGTCAGCATGATCCAGACCGTCGGCCGGGCGGCGCGAAACGTGAACGGACGGGTCATCATGTATGCGGATACCTATACCGACAGCATGAACCGGACGATCTATGAAACCCAGCGCCGCCGCAAACTTCAGGAGGCCTATAACCAGGAACACGGCATTACCCCCACCACCGTCGTCAAATCGGTCCGGGATCTGCTTGAAATCGGTCATGCACCCACCGAATCCGCCCATACACCCGTGGTGGATGAGTCAGAGGATCTCGAGCTGCTCATTCAGTCCACCCAGGAGAAGATGCTCCAGGCAGCGGCCAATCTGGACTTTGAAACGGCGGCAAAGCTGCGTGACCGGCTGTTTGAACTGCAGGGAAAGAAGCCGGCCAATGACACGCCGGTGCTGCCCAACCGGAAGCGAAAACCGCGCAGGCGCTGAGCACCGGCCAATATCCTCCATCATCCAAGTAACGGTCAATCGCAGCGGGACTTAAAAGGAGCCGCTGCCTGCGAAGGAGAAATCATGCAAGACAATATCGTCCTGAAAGGCGTTCATCAGAACAATCTCAAAGGTTTTGACCTGACCCTTCCCCGAAACAAGCTCATCGTATTTACCGGGCTTTCCGGAAGCGGCAAGTCATCCCTGGCATTTGACACCCTGTATGCGGAAGGACAGCGGCGCTATGTGGAATCCCTGTCCAGCTATGCCCGGCAGTTTCTGGGCCAGATGGAAAAGCCTGCTGTGGATTCCATCGACGGTCTTTCCCCGGCTATCTCCATTGACCAGAAGACCACGACACGAAATCCCCGTTCCACCGTGGGAACGGTGACGGAAATCCACGATTACCTGCGTCTCCTTTACGCCCGGGTCGGACAGCCCCACTGTCCCAAATGCGGCCGGCTCATTAACAGGCAGAGCGTCGACCAGATGGTCGATCAGGTCATGGCATTTCCGGAGCGGACCCGGATCCAGATCCTGTCCCCCATCATCCGCGGCAAAAAAGGCGAACATGTCAAGGTGCTTGAAAACGTCACCAAGCAGGGATTCGTCCGTGTCCGGGTCGATGGCACCCTGTATGACATCGCCGAGACCCCCGCGCTGGACAAAAAGAAGAAGCACACCATTGAAATCGTCGTGGACCGTCTGATTCTCCGTCCGGACATCCGCAGCCGCCTGACCGATTCCATCGAAACCGCTCTGGCCCTGTCCGGCGGAATCCTGATTGCCGATATCGGCCCTGGGGAACAGGAGGTTCTGCTTTCCTCCAATTTTGCCTGCCCCGACTGCGGCATCTCCATTGATGATCTGGCTCCCCGTTCCTTCTCCTTCAACAGCCCCTTCGGCGCCTGTCCCACCTGTTCCGGTCTGGGCGTTCTGACCAAGATCGACCCGGATCTGATCCTGCCCGACCGGTCCAAATCCCTGAACCAGGATCCGTTTGTTCTGGCCGGGTGGAGCAGCCATGAATCCGGCACCCAGGCCGCCATGTTTTTCAATGCGCTGGCAGACCACTACGGCTTTACCATGGATACCCCGCTCTGCGATCTGACGGAAAATCAGCTGAACATCCTGCTCTACGGAACAAAGGGCGAACCCCTGGAGATCCCCTATACCATGTCAAACGGCCGTCAGCAGACCTTCAATGCACCTTTTGAGGGCATCATCCCCATTGCCGAGCGGCGGGCTGCCGAAACCCAGAGTGACTCTGCCCGTGCTCAGTATGAGCAGCTGATGAGCGAGAGCCTCTGCCCCGACTGCCACGGAAAACGGCTCAAGCCGGAAGTTCTGGCGGTGACCGTCGGGGACCGCTCCATCGCCGATGTATCCGATCTTTCCATCCGGAACTGCATCGAGTTTTTCCGTTCACTGACCTTCGGGCCGCAGAACACCATGATTGCGGAGCCGATTCTCCGTGAAATTCAGGCACGCCTTTCCTTCCTGAATGACGTGGGGCTCAGCTATCTGACTCTTTCCCGTTCGGCGGGAACCCTTTCCGGCGGTGAGGCGCAGCGGATCCGTCTGGCCACCCAGATCGGTTCGGGACTGGTCGGCGTTCTCTACATTCTGGATGAGCCCTCCATCGGACTGCATCAGCGGGACAACTCCCGGCTGATCGCCACCCTGAAGCATCTGCGGGATCTGGGGAATACCCTGATCGTCGTCGAGCACGACGAGGATACCATGCGAAGTGCCGATCAGATCGTGGACATCGGCCCGGGAGCCGGTGAACACGGCGGGCAGCTGATCGCCCAGGGAACGGCCGAGGAAATCATGGCATGCCCCGAATCCATTACCGGTCAGTTCCTCTCCGGACGCCGCGGCATTCCCATTCCGAAGCGCCGGAAGCCCACCGGTATGCTTCATGTACGGGGTGCTGCCGAAAACAACCTCAAAAAGCTGGACGTGGACATCCCGCTCGGCATCATGTGTGTTGTGACCGGCGTCTCCGGCAGCGGAAAATCGACACTGGTCAATGAAATCATCTATAAGACCCTTCAGCGGGATCTGAACCGTGCCCATACCCGCCCGGGAAAATGTACCTCCATCACAGGCCTCGAACAGCTCGACAAGGTCATCGCCATTGACCAGAGCCCCATCGGCCGGACGCCCCGCTCGAACCCGGCCACCTATACCGGCCTGTTCGACCTCATCCGTCAGGTCTTCGCCTCCACTCCGGAGGCCAAGGCCCGGGGATACCGGGAAAACCGCTTCTCCTTCAATGTAAAGGGCGGACGCTGCGAGGCCTGTTCCGGCGATGGCATTCTGCGCATCGAAATGCACTTCCTGGCCGACATCTACGTTCCCTGCGAGGTCTGCAAGGGCAAGCGGTACAACCGGGAAACCCTGGAGGTTCTCTACAAGGGCAAGTCCATTTCGGATGTGCTTGAAATGACCGTGGAAGAGGCGCTGCATTTCTTTGAGGCCTATCCCCGCATTTCCCGCAAGCTGCAGACCCTCTATGATGTGGGCCTCGGATACATCAAGCTCGGTCAGCCCTCCACCACCCTCTCCGGCGGCGAGGCACAGCGCGTCAAGCTGGCCACCGAGCTCTCCCGTGCCTCCACCGGAAAGACCTTCTACGTCCTGGATGAACCGACCACCGGCCTGCACATGGCCGACTGTGAGCGTCTGGTCAGTGTTCTGCATCGTCTCACCCACGGAGGGAATTCCGTCCTGATTATTGAGCATAACCTGGATGTCATTAAGGCCTGCGATTATGTCATCGACCTGGGTCCCGAGGGCGGCGACGGCGGCGGAACGCTCGTATGCTGCGGAACACCGGAGCAGGTCGCCGCCTGTAAGGCAAGTTATACCGGTCAGTACCTGATCCCTGCCCTTGAAAAGGCCCGGCAACTTCCCGCACCCCCGGCAGAAGAGCCGTAAAGCCTGTGCCATTATCCGGGTACCCTCCCATGCCCGACAGAGATTCCCCATATGTATGAAATGCCAGCCCAAGGCTGGCATTTTTCATATGCAAAACAGGCTGACCCGGAAAGCCCGGATCAGCCTGAGCGAATCATTCCCTGACCAGTGCCACCCTGGCTCCTGATCACAATCTCGGAACAGGAGCCGCCCTGTCTGTAAGACTCTCAGTACATTGGCCGCGCATCCCCCGGTTCAGCCAAAGGCGACGAAGGGCTCCGGCTGTTCCTCCAGGCACCCGCAGGAGGTGACCTTTCCTGCCGTAAGATCCTCCTTCAGGACCTCCGTTGTATTGCCGCAGTCGCACTGACAGACGCAGTGTCCATTATCCGCCAGCTCGAGAACCGTCAGGTTTCCGTAACGTTTTCCGACCCGGACACTCGGGCGGCGCCCCTTCGCACAGCCGCAGGAATGGACACGATCCCGGAGCAGATTGTCGATGGGGTATTCCTTTTCCTGTCCACAGTCACACCGGCAAACCACACTGCCTGGAGAAGCCATGCGAACGACGGTCAGCCGCCCGAAGCGCTCCCCTTCCGACACGGTCCGGCGTTTTCTCCTCTTCCCCGTACACCCGCAGGACACGGAGGTCCCCCTCCGAAGGCCTGCCCTCGAAAACACTTTTTCTGTGCCGCAGTCGCAACGACAAAGC
Source organism: Clostridia bacterium (assembly GCA_017460325.1). Classification (GTDB taxonomy): domain Bacteria; phylum Bacillota; class Clostridia; order Christensenellales; family Aristaeellaceae; genus Ventricola. The sequence goes on from JAFUBF010000289.1 coordinate 7,531, forward strand.
ACATCCATACATCCCCGGTCCTCAATAACCGTCAGTTGACCAAAACGCTGTCCGGCAGGAAGCGGGAGATGGCGCAGGCATCCGCAGGAACAGCTTTTCCCGGAAAGAAGATCCGATGAGCGGACCACACGTTCCCTGCCGCAGGTACACCGGCAAAGCCAAAAACTGATGGCTATAGTCGCGAAGTGGTGGGATAAGCTTGTTCTGAGCCACGGATTCCGGTATAATACTCCATGAGGTGATATAAGATGACTTCATGGGAAGAGCTCCTTTCAATGGATG
>JAFUBF010000290.1 GCA_017460325.1 Clostridia bacterium
CGACTGGAGGAGACGGTTTCCCCTTCCAGCTGAACGCGGTCCACAATACAGGTGTCAATCCCATAGCGCCGGCCCAGTTCGCGCATGTCCTCCGCTTTGCCGCAGCCCCGGGCACCGAAAGTATAGTTAAACCCGATGACAAAGACCCTGGGATGCAGCGTCCGGGCAATCCGCTCTACAAACGCCCCGGCACTCAAATTGGCAAACTCCCGGTCAAACGTGCGCAGCAGCACGGAAGAGATACCACAGGCCTCAAGGTCTGCCAGCTTTTCCTCTTTCGTGTCAAGCTGCAGCGGAATCCGGTCCGGGGTAATGATGCTGAGCGGATGATTGGAAAAGGTGAACACCATTCCGGTCAGTCCCCGTTTTTCCGCTTCCCGGCAGGTAGTCTCGATGAGTTTGCGGTGTCCCAGATGAACCCCGTCAAACATCCCGAAGGCAATCACCGTTTCGCCGCCATCCCAGTCCTGTTCCCGTGTATAGATTTTCAAATTGCTTCACTCCAAAAGCATACAGTTAAACGTCAGTTTATTTTCCCTGCGGCTGGCCATCCCGCAGAACTGTCCCTGCCAGTAAATGCGTACAGGTTCCCCCTCCGGGCTAATTTCCCCGCAGGGAATGGGCATTCCGGCCCGCAGGTGCTTTTCCGTCACCAGGTCTGTCACATCCAGTGCCTGAAAGCCGAGAACCGGCAGATCCATGGGTAAAAGCGCCTCAGAAATGACGGCCGCATCCAGGTGTTCAACCGGAATCGCGTTTCCGATTTCAAATGGTCCCGCCGCCGTGCGAATCAGCATGCCCATACAGGCACAGCTGCCCAGTGCCTTCCCGATGTCATGACAGAGCGTTCGCATATAGGTTCCCCGTCCGCAGGTCACCTCAAGGAAATAGTGATCCCCTTCGCTGTACAGAACGCGGATCTGGTCAATCTGAACAGGCCTGGGCTCAAGCGCACAGGTTTCGCCCTTTCTGGCCAGGTCGTAAAGCCGCTTCCCGTCCCGTTTCAGTGCCGAATACATGGGCGGGATCTGGTCAACCGTTCCGATAAACCGCGGCAGCACGCGTTCTATCTCATCCCGGGAAAAACCTGACCGTCCCCGGTCTGTGACCGTTCCGGTAATGTCCTGCGTGTCCGTTTCGATTCCCGGCACCAGTTCTGCAATATACGTCTTCTTTTTGTCCGTTGTGTATTCAAACAGGCGCGTAGCCCGTCCGATCATCACGGGCAGGACGCCGGCTGCCGCCGGGTCCAGTGTTCCGGCATGACCGACACGGGTTCCTCTGGGCAGGCACCGTTTCACCTTTCCGACAACGGTACCCGAGGAAATCCCGGGCGGCTTTAAAACCGAAAGGAATCCATTCATAACTTAGCCTCAATCGCCCTGCGGACCTGTTCCGTTGCTTCGGACAGGGTCACCCCGCGGAGGAAACATCCGGCCGCCTGCGCATGTCCGCCGCCCCCAAACCGGAGGGCCACATCGTTGATCGTATCCGGATACTTGGACCGAAGGCTGAACCGAATTTCATCCTCCACCTCTCTGGCCAGGAAAGCAAAACGGACGCCTTCGATATCCAGTACCAGATTCACCAGGCCTTCCATGTCACTCTTGACGCAGCCTGTCATCTTCCGATCTTCTTCCGTGATCTCAACCATTCCGATCTGATGGTTGCAGGCAAAATGCATTTTCTCATAGACCTTTTTCGTAATCAGCACCCGCTCCATGGTCGCTGTCCGATAGACCTGCCGGGACATCCAGGAAATGTCCGCTCCGGCTTCCACCAGAGCGGTTGCCGTTCTCATCGTCGTGACGGTGGTCCCCTTGTACTGGAAATGACCGGTATCCGTGGAAAGACCCAGCAGAATACAATCCGCCATTTCCGTGCTCAGCGGAATGCCCAGGTCAAGAATCGCATCATAGACAAGCTGGCAGCAGGCCGCCTCGCCCCGACGGATCCAGTCGACATCCCCGAATCCGGCATTTGTCGGATGATGATCAATGACCAGACGGACCTGGGCTGCCTCAAAGAGCGGCCCCGATTGTCCCATCATCTCCGGAGCACTCATATCCACCGCAATGGCGGTGTCATACGCCGCGGTGACCTGGTCCGGCCTCAGATAGGCATCTGCTCCTTCCAGATAACTTACGAACCGCGGGATTTCCCCGTCACAGACAACGCTGACCTCTTTTCCCAGAGCAAGGAGGGCCAGACGGAGACCCAGGGCTGAGCCTATGGTATCCCCGTCCGGGTTAACATGGGAAATGATGAGATAGGACTGCCCCTCTTTAAACTTCTGAATCCAGAGTTCCCTGTTCTCTATTGCCATCTTCGGGCTCCTTATTCACCTGATTCAGGATTTCTGCAATGTGAACACCATATTCAATGGAGGTATCCAGATGGAAAATCAGCTCAGGCGTATATCGCATCTGAATTCGCTGCCCAACCGCATGCCGGATAAAACCCGCCGCGCTTTTGAGTGCCTTCATCATCGGCTGACGCTTTTCTTCCTCCAGCACGCTCACATAGATTTTTGCATAGCGCAGATCCCGGGTTACCTCGGCATGCGTAATGGAAAAAAGGCAGTCCGTCCGGGGGTCGCGAACCTCCTCACGGATAATCTTCTCCACCTCGCGCATCAGCTCGGATGCAATCCGGTCTGTCCTGTCAAACTGCTGTACTGCCATACTGTTCCTTTCAAAGAAGGGCACGTCCGGTTTGTTTTCCAAACGTGCCCTGATTCCTTTCCGTCTGTTCCGACGGAGGAAACCGGATAAGGCCTTAATCCGCCTTGATCTCCTCCATCAGGAAGCATTCAACCACGTCGCCGTTCTTGATATCCGCATAGTTTTCAAGACCGACACCGCATTCATATCCTTCCGCAACCTCACGGACAGAGTCCTTAAAGCGCTGCAGAGAGGAGAGTTTTCCTTCAAAGATAACCACGTTGTCACGGAGCAGACGCACCTGCGCGTTACGCTGAATCTTGCCATCCGTCACATAGCAGCCGGCAATGGTGCCGACACCGGTAATCCGGAACACATCGCGGACCTCGGCATGTCCAAGGAGATTCTCCCTGAACTCCGGTGAGAGCATGCCCTTCATGGCCTTCTCGATATCCTCGATGGCCTGATAGATGATGCGGTAATACCGGATATCGATGCCATCCCGCTGTGCCGCCTCACGCGCCTTGCCATCCGGACGGACATTGAATCCGATGATGATGGCCCCGTCGATGCCGGCCAGCATGACATCGTTCTCCGTCACACCGCCGACGCCGCTGTGGATGGTCTTCACATGTACCTTGTCATTGCTGAGCTTCTCAAGCGACTGCTTGACCGCTTCTACCGAGCCCTGGACATCCGCCTTGATGATGATGTTCAGGTCCTTCACTTCGCCCTCTGCCAGTTTGCTGTAGAGGTCCTCAAGAGAGGAGGCGGAACTGCTCTTGGCCATGGAGGCACGCGCCTTTGCTGCACGCTCCTGTACAACCTGACGGGCCAGCTTCTCATCCTCAACCGCGATGAGTTCCTCACCGGCCTCCGGAACATCGCCGAATCCGACGATTTCAACAGGTGTTGCGGGTCCCGCAGACTTGACGCGCTCGCCGCGGCTGTTGACCATGGCACGGATGCGACCAAATGCGCTGCCGGAAACCACCAGATCGCCCACATTGAGCGTGCCGTTCTGCACGAGCACCGTGGCAACCGGGCCGCGGGAATGATCCAGCTTGGCCTCGATGATAACGCCCCGGGCCTTCCTATCAGGATTGGCCTTCAGCTCCAGCATGTCTGCCAGCAGCAGGACATTCTCGAGCAGCTCATCCACGCCCTCACCGGTCTTGGCGGAAACGGGCACCATGATCGTATCGCCGCCCCACTCCTCCGGACTGAGTTCAGACTGGGTCAGGCCCTGCTTGACCACCTCCGGATCTGCGCCCGGCTTGTCGATCTTGTTAATGGCCACAATGACCGGGCACTTGGCTGCACGGGCATGATGGATCGATTCAATGGTCTGAGGCATGACACCATCATCTGCCGCCACCACCAGAATGGCAATATCGGTTGCCTGCGTGCCGCGGGCACGCATGGCCGTGAAGGCCTCGTGACCCGGGGTATCCAGGAACGTGATCTGCCGACCATTTACCTGGGCCACATACGCACCGATGTGCTGCGTAATGCCGCCGGCCTCACCGTCCGTGACCTTGGTCTTGCGGATATAGTCAAGCAGCGACGTCTTGCCGTGGTCGACATGGCCCATGACCGTAATAACCGGCGGGCGCGGACGGAGATCCTCTTCCTTATCCTCCACATTCTCTGCAGAGAGGGCATCCTCCGCCGTCTTATCCAGCTTCATTTCCAGCGTCACGCCAAATTCCGAGGCAACCAGAGAGGCCGTATCGAAATCCAGTTCCTGATTGATGGTGGCCATGATTCCAAGGAGCATCAGCTTCTTGATGATCTCGCCGGCAGGCTTGCCGATACGCTCGGTCAGATCGCGAACCGTGATCGTCTCCGCGGTCATGAAGGCCGTTTCAATCTTGATCGGCGCCATCTTCTGCTGCTTGTCCTGCTTCGCCTGCTTCTTCCTGCGGCCGCGCACGACATCATCATCGTCACCATCATAACCGCTCTCGCGTGCAAGCTGCTTGCGGTTCTTGTTGATCTGATGCTCCGGATCATGCTGACGCTGACGCAGTTTCTTGTTGGGATCGTAGTTGGACACCCGCTCTTTTTCGATGGAGGGAATGATGTCCGGTTCGGCCGCCTTCGGCTTCGGCCGGGCTCCCGCCGGGCGATTCTGCATTCCGTTTCCGGGTCTCATGCCGCCGGCCTGCTGGCCCTGCCGCGGTCCGAAGCCCTGGCCCTGCTGACCCTGGCGCGGCCCAAAGCCCTGACCCTGCTGACCTTGACGCATCTGGCCCTGACCCTGCTGACCCTGGCGAGGCATTCCCTGGCCCTGCTGACCCTGACGCGGTCCGAAGCCTTGCCCCTGCTGGCCCTGGCGCATCTGCCCCTGGCCCTGCTGGCCGGGACGAACCTGCCCCTGGCCTTGCTGACCCTGACGCATCTGGCCTTGGCCCTGCTGACCCGGACGAACCTGTCCCTGCTGGGCAGAACGCGCCTGTGCGGTTCCGGAATTCTGCTGATCCTGTACAGGACGTGCCGGCTGAGCCGACTCAACAGGCTGCGCAGGAGTTTTTTCCTGGACCGGCGCCTCAGCTGTCTCTTTCGCTGCAGGCTGAACCGTTTCCGCCTTCTCAGCGCCATCCTCGCGGGGTTTCTGCTCGACCGGTTCGCTCTCAGCAACGGGTGCCTTCGTTTCCGCGACCGCCTCTGCCTTCTCCGGAGCTGTCACCGTCTCCGCTTTCTCCGTCATCTCCTCAACGACATCATCCGGCATGGTCCACGCCCTGCGGATCGGAGTTGGACGCAGCTTTTCCTGCTCCGACTCTTTCTGTGCAAAACCAGCTTCCATCTTCTTAAGATCAGACAGCAGTTTTTCCGCCGCACTCCTGGCTTTGGCCACATCCGTATGGAGCTGAATCGATTTCTGACTGAGTTCTTTCGTTAGTTCTTGAATTTTCTTCGCCATTCAGTAATTGCACCCCCGCAATTCACAAATTTGCCTGTGTTTGTCCGTCGTTGAGTTCCAGCTGTATATCATCAAATTCGTTTTCCACGACCTTTTTATAAAGCAGATCTCCAAGTCCGCCCTTTACTACCCCGGCAATCATGCATGCCGGACGCCCGACGGCCTGTCCAAGGCGTCCCCCGGCCACCGTGGCGGCGGGAACGCCGTAATACCGGCACTTGTCAAGCACGGTTTTGACTGTATTGGCTGACGCTGCCGCATCGATCAGGACCAGGGCTGCCTGGCTGCCGGAAACCAGCACTTTGGTCTTCGGCTCTCCAATGACCACCTGTCCGGACCGCATGGCAAGCCCCAGTGTTCCGAAAAAAGCATTGGCTTTATCCATCTATTTCCTCTGCGAGACGATCAAAAACTTCTTCACCGATCCGGGTTTCCAGTGCGCGTTCCAGCTGACGCTGTTGCCTTGCCTTCATCAGGCACTCCCGGCTGCGGCAGATATAGGCGCCGCGCCCGGATGCCTTACCGGTTTTATCAAAGGAGATGGCTCCTTCGGCATTTTTCACAATGCGCAGCAGGCTCTTTTTCTCTTTCATCTCGCGGCATCCGACGCACATGCGCATCGGAATTTTTCTTGTTTTCAAATCGATTCCCCTTACTTCAAGTCATCCGGAAGATCCAGATCATCGACCTCAAGATCCCCGATATCATCCAGATCCATCGGGTCAATGGACAGATCATCCAGTCCGTCCAGAGTGGCCGGTACATCCGTTTTTTCTATCTCGGGCTCTTTCTCCTCCGCCAGCTGCGCCTCAATGGACTGCGTGGCACTCTTGATGTCAATCTTCCATCCGGTCAGGCGGGCGGCCAGACGGGCGTTCTGCCCTTCCTTGCCGATTGCCAGAGACAACTGGTTATCCGGAACCACCACGTTACAGATCTTTTCCTTCTCGTTCACCGTTGCACTCAGCACGTTGGCCGGATTCAGCGCGTTGGCGACAAACTCCGTCGGTTCCTGCGACCACTTGATGATGTCGATCTTTTCATTCTTGAGTTCTGTGACGACACGGTCAACCCGCTGTCCGCGGGGACCCACGCAGGAACCAACCGGATCAATCATGATATCCGTGGAATGAACGGCGATTTTCGTTCTGGAGCCGGCCTCACGTGCAATGGACTTGATCTGGACCTCGCCCTTCTGAATCTCGGGCACCTCCATCTCAAACAGCCGCTTGACCAGACCCGGATGGGTTCTTGACACATGAACCTGCGTGCCGCCCTTTCCGCTTCGTCCGCCGTCCACCTCAAGGACATACACCTTGAGACGGTCACCCGGTACATAGTGATCTGTCGACATCTGCTGACTGGCCTCAAGAATGCCGGCCGTCTTTCCGATTTCCACATTCACATCATGGGTTTCCGGATCAATGCTGTACACAATGGCCGTCAGAATCTCATTCTCTTTTTCAATGAAGGAATCATAGGTCTTTCCGCGCTCCGCCTCCCGGATCTTCTGCACGATGACCTGCTTGGCCGTCTGAGCCGCCATCCGCCTGAAATTGGAGGGCGTCACCTCGGTCTCAACGATGTCATCCTCCTCGTAACTCGGCTGGATCTTCCTTGCCTCATCCAGAGAAATCTCTGTGGCATCGTCCTCGACTTCCTGGACAACCGTTTTGCGTGCATACAGATGCACCGCACCGTTTTCCCGGTTCAGTTCCACACGGACGTTGGTATTAACGGGTGCAGAGCCGCTCTGCTTGTTAAAATTATTTTTATAGGCACTGCGGAGTGCTTCCTCAATGGCCGTAAAGAGGACTTCCTTGCTGATCCCCTTTTCCTTGGCCAGCAATCCGACCGCCTCGATCATTTCCTTGTTCTGATTTCTGTCTAGCATACCATCCGATCCTCCCTAACCTATTCTTCGGTTAACTCCTCTGTAATCAGATTTACGATGGATCCGTTCAAGTCATCCTCCGTAAGCCGGCGCGTCCGTACATGGTCCGCTTGAGCATCTTCAGCCGGCTGATCTGCCCTTCCGCCTGACCGTTGCTCCATGACGTCGTCAAGGCCGCGCGCACCGCCGCTCCGTCGCGTTCCAGCCCGGACGCGAACGTCTTGAGGGCCGGTATGTCGCTGAGACGCGCCGCCTCGAGCCAGATGTCGAGTTCGCCGGCGGGATCCACGGGCGGGGTGCCATCGACGCAACAGCTACGGACCAGGGTGGCGAACCGCTGCGCC